>JANMMR010000019.1:0-3847 GCA_031373455.1 Rhodoferax sp. | reverse complement strand
CAAGCCATCGGCTGATGCCTGAAACGGGTCGGTTTTGGGGCATTCCGCCCCGCCCGGCCCGTGTTGCAGCGGCTTTCCCGAGGGAATGCGTGCGATGCCGTTGCGGCACTTTTCAATGGACGCAGGGAACTTAAGTTGTGTAAACTTCTCGGACTGCCATGCGCCGAATCTTTCTCATCCTGCTGATCACCCTGCTGCCGCTGCGCGGCTGGGCCGGTGCGGTGATGTCGGTTGAGATGGCGCTGCAGAACCGCGTGGCGGCCCACCACACGGTTGATGGTGCCGGTTTGGACCCCGTATCGGCTGTGAAAACGTCCGACTGTCATGAGCAGATGGCCGTAACGGGTGGTTCTGGACCGTCAGAGTCCCACGGCACTCTGCCCAGCGGCCAGTGCAACACCTGCGTTGCCTGCCAGATTTGCCATAGCGTCGCGCTCACGGGCGCGCCGCCGATCCAGTTTGCACCGCCCACCTTCAGCCCGCCCCAAGCGTTGGGCGGCACCCGCTTCGCCAGCGCCACGCTGGCGGCTTACCTGAAGCCACCCATTTCCTGATCACCGTAGCCTTAGTTCGTCCGCAATTCGGTCTCTGGCCCTGATTGCAGACGGATCGCCGTGGTGCCACCACCACCCGAGTGTTGATCAGGAGATCGTCGTGAAAACAAGTTCAATTCTGGCATTTGCCATTCTGGGCGCAAACCTGTTTGCGCCGATGGGCGCACTCGCGCAAGCATCGGTTGCCGACCCTGGCGCCAAGGTTCCGCCGGTGGTTTATCAATCCGTGTTCGGTGAATCACCCACCGGTGTGGAGACCCGGTCGGAAGACTGGAAAAAGGCCAACGCTGAGGTAGCCCAGTTCAAGCGCGGGCATGTGGACATCCTGAAATGGGAAGAGTCGCAGACCCCAAACCAACCCGCCAGGCCTGGCGCCAAATTGCCCGGTGCCGCCACGCCCGCCGAACCGGCAAAACCGGCCATGGCAGCGCCTGCAATGCCACACAAACATTAGGCGCCACCATGCGATCAACTGACCTGACTTGCCTTCGATTTCCGATGAAGTTCGCCCTTTGCGCGCTGGCCCTCACCGTCCTGGCAGGTTGCGCGACACTGTCACCCGACGGCAACGCGCGTGACCTTCAGCAACTGGTTGAAGGCAAAACCGGTGGCGTGGCGGTTTCGCCGTTACAAGACCCCAAAGTGGCTTCAGAGGCCGTGGGTGAACTCCTCAAACCGCCCTTGAGCGCAGAGGCTGCTGTGCGCATCGCCCTGCTCAACAACCCAAAGCTGCAGGCCTCCATGGCCACCTTGGGGGTAAGCGACGCTGACCGGGTACAAATGGGCCGACCGCCGAACCCGCACTTTTCAATTGGCCGGTTCACTGCGGGCGACACGCTGGAGATTGAACGCATCCTGCGCTTCGATGTGATCGGTTTGTTGACATTGCCCTGGAAGGCTAAATGGCAAGGCCAGCAACACGAAATGGCGAAACTCATGGCGGCGCAGGAAGTCGTGAAGCTGGCCGCCGACACCCGCAAAGCCTGGATCACCGCCGTTGCGGCTCAGCAGTCCGCCCTTTACATGCGCGACGTCAAAGATGCCGCAGAGGCCAGCGCCGAGCTGGCTCGGCGCAAGGCCCGCGTGGGCAACTGGAGCCGCCTGCAACAGGCGCGTGAACAGGTGTTTCTGGCCGACGCGACCGCCCAACTGGCCAGGGCTGAACAAGCCAACTTCAGCGAACGCGAAAAGCTGGTTCGGCTAATGGGCCTGTGGGGCCCGCAAATCAACTTCACGCTGGCTGAGCGATTGCCTGACCTGCCAAAAACAGTGACAGAAATGGGCGATGTTGAGGCCCAGGCCCTGAGGGCGCGGCTGGACGTCCGCTCTGCTGTGACCGAGTCGGGTTATGTGGCCGACCAAATGGGCTTCAAGACCGTTTTGGGCTACTTTGACGGCATGAGTCTGGCCATCAGCAGCAGCACAAGTTTTGACAACGCCGAGGCCACCCAGCAGGCACGGCGCGGTGTCGAGCTTGAATTGCCGCTGCCTCTGTTTGACTGGGGAGGTGCCAGAAACGCCCGCTCAAAAGCCGTTTACCTGCAATCAACGGCCCGTGTGCGCGAAGTGGCGGTCAACGCACGCTCAGAAGCCCGTGAGGCCTACCACGGCTACCGCACCGCCTACGACCTGGCACGCCACTACCGCGACGAGGTGGTGCCCTTGCGCAAATTCATCAACGATGAGATCGTGTTGCGTTACAACGGCATGCTCGCCAGCGTGTGGGATTTGTTGGCCGACACGCGCCAGCAGGTCATGAGCATCAACAGCGCGATCGAGGCGCAACGGGACTTCTGGCTGGCCGAGACCGACCTGCAAACCACCCTGACGGGAACCTCGCCCGGCGGACTTGCCGTGATGCGGTCCGGCGCAGCAGGCACGGGCGGCGAATCAGCGGCTCCACATTGACCCATTTCCAGAGACCACACCCATGGACAGAAGAAAATTTTTTGGCGGCGCAGCAGCAACAGCAGTCACCCTGGCCAGCGTCAGCAAGGTCGCGATGGCGGCATTGCCCGAGCCGGTAACGATGATGAAGCCTGACACCGCACCGCCCCTGCAGCCGCCTACTGGCAGGCCTTACAACCCGGTCGTCACCCTCAATGGCTGGACTTTGCCGTGGCGCATGAGCAACGGCGTGAAGGAATTCCACCTGGTAGCAGAACCGGTCATCCGTGAAATTGCGCCCGGCATGAAAGCCACGTTGTGGGGCTACAACGGCCAAAGCCCTGGCCCGACGATTGAAGTGGTTGAAGGCGACCGCGTGCGCCTGTTCGTCACCAACAAGCTGCCCGAGCACACCACCATCCACTGGCATGGCCAGCGCCTGCCCAATGGCATGGACGGCGTGGGCGGATTGAACCAGAAGCAGATTCCGGTTGGTAAAACCTTTGTCTACGAATTCATCGCCCGGCGCCCCGGCACCTTCATGTACCACCCGCATGCCGACGAAATGACACAAATGGCGATGGGCATGATGGGTTTTTGGGTGACGCATCCCAAACAGAAACACCCGCTGATCGACGAAGTGCAGCGTGACTTCTGCTTCCTGCTCAACGCCTACGACATCGACCCCGGCAGCACCACCCCCAAACCGAACACCATGCTGGACCAGAACCTCTGGACCTGGAACAGCCGGGCCTTCCCGGGCATTGATTCGCTCAATGTGCGGTTGAACGACAAGGTGCGCATCCGCATCGGCAACCTGACGATGACCAACCACCCCATTCACCTGCACGGACATGAATTTTTGGTGACCGGCACCGACGGCGGCCCGACCCCTAAAAGCACCCGTTGGTACGAGGTGACCACCGATGTGGCCGTGGGGCAGATGCGGCAGATCGAGTTTTTGGCCGATGAAGAAGGCGACTGGGCCTTTCATTGCCACAAAAGCCACCACACCATGAACCCGATGGGCCACACGGTGCCCAACATGATTGGCGTAGACCACCGCGGCCTGGTCAAAAAAATCCAGAAACTGGTGCCCGACTACATGGTGATGGGCGAACGCGGAATGGCCGATATGGGCGAGATGGAAATGCCGCTGCCCGAGCAAACGCTGCCCATGATGACAGGCACCGGCCCCTATGGCCCGGTCGAGATGGGCGGCATGTTCACCACTGTCAAAGTCCGCAAGGAGCAGAAGCCCGGTGACTACAAAGACCCCGGCTGGTTCAAACAACAAGCGGGCCGGCCACCAATGCAAAACCCGCCGCATGAAACAGGTGCACGCGCTCGCCGAGCAGCAGCACTGCGAACACGCTCGAAAACACCGGCATTAGATGTACGAGCAC
>JANMMR010000012.1:0-5231 GCA_031373455.1 Rhodoferax sp. | reverse complement strand
ATCGCGCCCCAGGGTGCGCCAGCCGAGTTGCCAAAAGGAGATGTTCATACCGCTTGCGTCACCTTAACACGATCCCATAACCCCGTTAACCCCGCTATCCCCGCTAACCTCTGCGGGCTACGGCACACATGGGCCCGCAATCGGTCAAATCAAGCCGGTGGACGCAGTTTGGGCCCGGCCAGTTCGGGCTGCAGAAGCAGGCGTTCAGCCCCGCTGAAACACAGAAAATGCCGGTTGGTCGCGCGCCCGATCGTGCACAAGCCCAGCTTCGAAGCCACCGCGTGACCCATCTGTGTGATGCCACTGCGGGAAATGACGATGGGAACCGACATTTGCGCCGATTTGATCACCATCTCGCGGGTGAGGCGACCGGTGGTGTAAAACACCTGTTCCGCTGGGGGCCCGGCCAGTTCGGGATTGAGCCAAACCCAACCGGCAATGGTGTCCAGCGCGTTGTGGCGGCCCACGTCCTCCACAAACACCAGAAGCTCGCCACCCCGAAACAGGGCGCAGGCATGCACGGAACCCGCCGATTTGTAGGTGCTCTCCTTGAGGCGAATGGCATTCACAACGGCATACACCTGCGCCTGCGAGATGGAGGCTGGCGGCAGCGTGATGGCGTCGATATCGTCCATCAGGCCCCCAAACACGCTGCCTTGCCCACAGCCGGTTGTGACGACGCGTTTGGCGGTTTTGTCTTCGATATTGGCAATCCCGTGGCGGGTTTTCACGGCGGCTGCGCCCACATCCCAATCCACGGTGATCGACTCAATGTCGGCCGCTGACGCAATCAACCGCTGGTTGCGCAGAAAACCCAAAACCAGCAGTTCCGGGCTTGCGCCCAAGGTCATCAGCGTGACCAACTCGCGTTTGTCAACGTAAACCGTCAGGGCGCGTTCGGCCGGCACGGCCACAGCGACCGGTTCACCAAACTCGTTGATGGCGGTGGCGGCGTGCGTCAAGGCGGCCCGCGCTTCGGTCAACCTCGGAAGGCGCGCGGCGTCAGTGGCGGGGAGTGGGTGCATGCAGCAAGAAAAATGTGCCTCGAAGGGCACATTTTCAGGGGAAGCGGCGGACTGCGCGGTTCAGGGCTTTTTGGCGGGTGCTGCAGGTGCTGCGGCGGCAGGGGCCGCTGGTTTGCCAGAAGCAGCCGCTGCCGCCACAGCCACCGGGGCTGCCGCAGGCGCTGCTACAGCCACGGACGGATAAACAAAAGCGCCGGGGTCTGCGCAGGCAGGCGTCGCTGTGGGGTCTTTGGTTTTGCCGTTTTTCTGCGTGTGTATGGCCACTTTTTCCATGGAGCGGCAAAGCTGGAAGGACTCGACTTTACCGGCCCAGGCGGTCTTGGCAGCAGCTTCGGCGGCTTTGGCTTTGCCGGCGTCGTCAAGCGGCGCGGGCGCCGGCAACTTGGCCATGGCAGACCCTGCCACCAAGGCGGCGCAGGCCCCCAATAATGTCAATCTGGAAGTCAATTTGAAAATCAAACGGGCCTTCATGTGTTTCCCCATCTCATGCATTAAACAGATGTAACTTGCGCCGAACCAGACACTGCCGCCCCTGAACTTGCGCTGCGATGCGCAGGGATCTTGCCGGCGCGGATGTCGTCGGCCAAAAACTGGTGGTGCTCCTTGGCCCAGGTCTCATCGACATACCCGGTGCGCATGGCTTGATAGGCACCGCGCACACCCAGGGTGCCCATGTAAATATGGCCTGCAAACAGCGCCATCATCAACATGGCCGCACCGGCATGGACCATGTGGGCGATCTGCATGGTGCCGCGCTCGTAAATGAGGCTGGGCACCAGTTTGTCCAACACCAAGCCGGAACTGACCACCACCAGGCCCATTGTGAAAACACCTCCCCAGAACAGCACTTTTTCGCCCGCATTGAAGCGGTGTGAGGGCACGTGCGCGTCACCACCCAACATGCCGCCGCCCTTGAGCAACCAACCCAAATCACCCGCACGCGGGAAGTTGTCTTTGACGAAGGTAAGGATCACCACCACGAGCGACACGGCAAACACCGGACCCGCGAAGTTGTGCACGTTTTTCAGCGCAAAGGTGAGCCAGCCAAACAGTGAGGAACCGATGATCGGCTGCAAAAAATACTTGCCAAACGCCATGATCAGGCCAGAAATGGCCAGCAGACTGAAGGCGATGGCATTGCACCAGTGTGCTGAACGCTCAAAGGGCGTGAACCGCTCGATTTTGCGCCCGGTAGCAGCGCCATGCAATTCAATAGTGCCGCGGCGCCAGTAAAAAATGGCCAAGGCGCCCAGGGAAATCAAAATGGCCGCCGCACCGTAGGGAATGATCCATTGGTTGCGTACTTGCCGCCAAGCCTCGCCCGCCGTGGTGACCGCAGTGCCCGGGTATTGCACGACCGGCTGAACCAGCACGCCAGCTTCAGGCGCTTGGGACTTGGGCAGACTGCTGTAACCTTCCTTGCCGGAACCTACTGCGCGCCACATCGGGGCGTTGTTGCCCGGCTGCACAGCGGAGCGCTGCCCGTTGCTTTGTTTGGCGTAATCCTGGTCAGCCGACGCGTCTGGTTTGACCTGAAAAATGTTTTGACTCTGGATGCCGCCGCCTGCGGCAGCAGCAGCGGGCGGCGCAACCGGGTTCGCTGGAACTGCCATTGCAGGTTGCGCAGGTGGCGAAGGCTGTACAGGCTCTACCTTTGGTTGGTTTTGCTGCGCCTGAAGGCCCAGCCCACCCATCAGAAGTGCGCCGGCCAAGCCTAGCTTGGCAAGCCCAATGTCAAGGCGCCCGCGTGTATTCATTTTGGCCATTTTGGGTGCGGGTTCTGATCTGTTGTTCCCAAGCGGTTTTGTCACCGGGTTTCCAGGTGCCACTGTGATTCGCACTGACTGGCGTGCCCGTGAACGCAGCGGCGTCTTTCTTGGCGGCACCCAGTGTCTGTGCCTGCTCGCCACAGGCACTCAGACCACCCACCGCGGAAACGGCAACAAGCACACTCGACACATTGAATCTGCGGCTCATGACTTGGCTCCTTGCTGAGGTGGTTGGCCGGCTTGTTTGGAACCGTAAGCTGTGCCCCAACCCCAAACCTCTGCGCCTTTGCCGCGTTGCAGCACACGGTTGCGGAAGATGTCCGCCACCACGTCGCCGTCGCCACCCAAAAGTGCTTTGGTGGAACACATCTCGGCGCAAATCGGCAACTTGCCCTCGGCCAGGCGGTTACGGCCGTATTTCTCGAATTCGGCGTCGCTGCCATTCGCTTCCGGGCCCCCCGCACAGAAAGTGCATTTGTCCATTTTGCCGCGCACGCCGAAGGTGCCTGCTGAAGGAAACTGCGGGGCCCCAAACGGGCAGGCGTACGAGCAGTAGCCGCAACCGATGCACACGTCTTTGTCGTGCAGCACCACGCCTTCATCGGTCTTGTAAAAACAGTTGACCGGGCAAACGGCCATGCAGGGCGCGTCTGAACAGTGCATGCATGCCACCGAAATGCTGCGCTCGCCAGGAACGCCGTCATTCAGCGTCACGACACGGCGACGGTTGACACCCCACGGGACGTCGTGCTCGGCTTTACAGGCGGTGACACAGCCGTTGCACTCAATGCACCGTTCGGCATCACAGATGAATTTCATTCTTGCCATATTGTTTCCTTCAGTTGTCCAACTCAGGCAGCCCGCTCAATTTGGCAAACAGTGGTTTTCGTTTCCTGCATCATCGTGACGATGTCGTAACCATAGGTGGTAACCGTGTTGGCGGCCTCGCCACGCACGATCGGCGCCGCGCCACTGGGGTAATAGGCACCCAAATCTGCGCCTTGCCAATGGCCGGCGAAGTGATACGGCATGAAGGCCGTTTCCTTGTCCACCCGCTCCGTCACCAAGGCCATGACCTTGATGCGGGCACCCGTTGGGCTGGTGACCCACACCTGGTCGCCATTGCGTATGTTGCGGTCGTTGGCAGCGAGTGGATTGATCTCGATGAACATGTCCTGCTGCAACTCTGCAAGAAAGCGGTTCGAACGGGTTTCGTCTCCGCCACCCTCGTACTCGACCAATCGACCGCTGGTGAGGATGATGGGGAACAGCTTGCCGATGTCCTTGTTTTTCTCTTGCAGCGACTTGAACAGGATCGGAAGCCGCCAAGCCGTTTTGCGGTCGTCGTGCGTGGGGTACTTGGCCACCAGCAATGGCCGCGTGGAGTAGATCGGCTCCCGATGCTGCGGAATTGGATCCGGGAAGTTCCAGACCACGGCACGCGCCTTGGCATTGCCAAACGGGTGGCAGCCATGGTTTTGCATGAACACCCGGATCATGCTGCCGCTGGGGTCTGTTTTCCAGTTTTTCCCCTCGGCAGCCTTTTGCTCTGCCTCGGACAGCTCGCCCCACCAGCCCAGCTTCTTGAGCAAGACGTGGTCAAGCTCCGGGTATCCGGTTGTAATGTCAGCACCTTTGGAGTGGGAACCGTCTTCGGCAAGCAAACTTGTGCCATCACGCTCCACACCGAAATTGGCGCGGAAATTCCCGCCACCCTCCATCACGTGTTTGGAGGTGTCATACAGGTTTGGCGAGCCCGGATGTTTGAGCGCCGGCGTGCCATAACAGGGCCATGGCAGGCCGAAGTAATCGCCATCCAGTTTGTAGCCGGTAAGCTTGTCCACGCCACCTTTGGCCTTGAGTGTATTGACATCAAAAACATGCATGTTGCGCATGTGGGCTTGCAGGCGCTCAGGGCTTTGCCCGGTGTAGCCGATGGTCCAGACCGCGCGGTTCATTTCACGCAGGATGTCGTCAGGCACGGGCTCGTCCATGCCCTTGACCTTTTGCAACTTGTAGTTTTTGACCAATTCTTTACCAAAACCGAGCTTTTCAGCCAACTGGTACATGATCATGTGGTCGGTGCGCGACTCAAACAGCGGCTCCATGACCTTTTCTCGCCATTGAAGCGACCGGTTTGACGCAGTCACTGAACCACTGGTTTCAAACTGCGTCGTGGCCGGCAGCAAATACACCGCACGGTTGGGATTCACCTCGGTTTTGCCCGGCATTGCAGCCATGGCGGCCGTGGCGCTGGGGAACGGATCCACCACCACCAGCAAATCAAGCTTGTCCAGGGCGGTTTTCATCTCCAATCCGCGGGTTTGCGAATTGGGCGCATGACCCCAGTAGAACAAACCGCGCAGGTTGCTTTCCTGGTCGATGAGCTCGTTTTTCTCCAGCACGCCGTCCACCCAGCGCGACACTGTCATGCCCG
>JANMMR010000006.1:0-5059 GCA_031373455.1 Rhodoferax sp. | reverse complement strand
TGGCAATTATCGCCTCCCGGCCAATAGATGGGCACAATGGCAGGCGCAATCGCAACACCCAAGGAGACACTCATGAAGGCACAGAACATCCTGCAGACCATTGGCAACACGCCGCATGTGCGCATCAACCGCCTGTTTGGCGCAGACGCGAACGTCTACATCAAGTCCGAACGCAGCAACCCCGGCGGTTCCATCAAAGACCGCATCGCGATGTCAATGGTTGAAGCGGCCGAAAAAAGCGGCGCGCTCAAACCTGGTGGCACGATCATCGAGCCGACTTCGGGCAACACCGGCATTGGGCTGGCGATGGTTGCGGCAGTCAAGGGCTACCCATTGATTCTGGTGATGCCCGACAGCATGTCCGTCGAGCGGCGCCGCCTGATGCTGGCCTACGGCGCCACGTTTGACCTGACGCCGCGAGACAAGGGCATGAAGGGCTGCATCGCCCGCGCGCAGGAACTCGCCGCCGCCACACCCAACAGCTGGATGCCGCAGCAGTTTGACAACCCGGCCAACATCGACGTGCATGTGAGCACCACCGCCCAGGAAATCCTGGCGGACTTCCCCGACGGCATTGACGCGCTCATCACCGGTGTGGGCACCGGCGGCCACTTGACCGGCTGCGCCACCGTGCTCAAGGCCAAGTGGCCGAAACTCAAGGTATTTGCCGTGGAGCCCAGCGCCTCACCCGTGATTTCGGGCGGCGCGCCGTCGCCGCACCCGATCCAGGGCATTGGCGCGGGCTTCATCCCCACCAACCTGCATGTGGCCCTGCTGGATGGCGTGATCCAGGTCGAGGCGGAACCGGCCCGCGAAATGGCGCGCCGCTGCGCCAGCGAAGAAGGCATTTTGGTCGGCATCTCCTCTGGCGCCACACTGGCCGCCATTGCGCAAAAGCTGCCAGACCTGCCGGTCGGCGCCACGGTACTGGGTTTCAATTACGATACCGGCGAGCGGTATCTGTCGATTGAGGGGTTTTTGCCCGCGTGATCCGCCTCTCAGAGCTCAAATTCGGGTTGGACCATACACCAGCCGAACTCAAGACGCGGGTGTGCGAATCGCTGGGCATCCAGGCCCTGGACATCGCGCAATTGCAGGTTTTCAAGCGCAGCTACGATGCGCGCAAGATCGACTTGCGGGTGGTCTACATCGTTGACGTCTCGCTGAGCAGTCCGGCGCTTGAAACATCCACACTGGCGAAGCTTGCCGGACAACTGCACTTTTCAGCCACGCCGGACCTGGGTTACCGCCCACCCGTCCAGGCGGGCATGGGCTTGCTTTGCGGCCCACGCGAAAATCGGCTTCGCCCAGTGGTGGTTGGTTTCGGCCCCTGTGGCATTTTTGCCGCCTTGCTCCTGGCGCAAATGGGTTTTCGACCGATCGTGCTGGAGCGCGGCAAACCGGTGCGCGAACGCACCAAAGACACCTGGGACCTGTGGCGCAAAAACCTGCTGAACCCCGAGAGCAATGTGCAGTTTGGCGAGGGTGGCGCCGGTACATTTTCTGACGGCAAACTGTGGAGCCAGATCAAAGACCCGCGTTTTCTGGGGCGCAAGGTGATGCAGGAGTTTGTCAAGGCCGGCGCACCGGATGACATTTTGATTGAATCCCACCCGCACATCGGCACCTTCAAACTGGTCAAGGTGGTGGAGAACATGCGGGCGCAAATCATCGCGCTGGGAGGCGAGATACGGTTTGGGCAACGCGTGGCGGATGTCCTGCTGGAGCCAACTTCCGCCCCGTCGACGGGGCGCACACACCAATTGCTCGGTCTGCGGGTTCTCGACCTGGCATCTGACAGCACCTACGAGTTGAGGACCGACCACGCCGTCCTGGCCCTGGGCCATAGCGCGCGAGACACCTTTGCCATGTTGTACCAGCGCGGCGTGTTTGTCGAAGCCAAACCGTTTTCGATCGGATTTCGGATTGAACACCCTCAAGGTCTGATTGACCGCGCGCGCTGGGGCCGGCATGCAGGGCACCCGCTGCTGGGTGCGGCGGAATACAAGCTGGTTCACCACGTCGAAAGCGGCATGGCCGAAGGGCGCAGCGTGTACAGCTTCTGCATGTGCCCGGGCGGCACCGTAGTGGCAGCCACGTCCGAGCCGGGCCGCGTTGTCACCAACGGCATGAGCCAGTATTCACGCAACGAACGGAATGCCAACGCGGGCATTGTGGTTGGGATTGACCCGGCAGACTACCCAACCGACGCGGCCGCCTTTCACGCCGCTTTTGGCGACACGGTAGACCCGCAAAAGCGCCCCGAGGATAAATTCCATCCGCTGGCGGGCATCGTCATGCAGCGCCAACTGGAATCCAATGCTTACGTTTTGGGTGGCAGCACCTACGAAGCGCCCGGTCAACTGGTGGGTGATTTTCTGGCCAATGCGCCCTCCAGCACCTTTGGATCGGTGTTGCCGTCTTACAAGCCGGGCGTCAAGCTCGGCAATTTGGCCCATGCTCTGCCCAGTTACGCCATTGCCGCCATCCGCGAAGCCCTGCCCGCGTTTGGACGGAAGATCAAAGGCTTTGATATGCCGGATGCGGTGTTGACCGGCGTGGAAACCCGCACTTCGTCGCCCTTGCGCATCACCCGCGCAGGCGATTTCCAGAGCTTGAATACGGCTGGCTTGTACCCTGCGGGCGAAGGCGCTGGTTACGCGGGGGGCATCCTGTCTGCCGGCGTCGACGGCATCAAGGTCGCCGAAGCGGTGGCCCAAGGCCTTATTGCCGCACGCCGAACCGAGAATCAACCTGTTTCCTGAATTCGCTGGGCGTCATGCCCTTCACGTTCAGGAATCGCCGGTTGAAATTGGCCACGTTGTTGAAGCCGACTTCATAACAGATGTGGGTGATGTACCGGTCTGACTCCATCAACAATTGGCAGGCCCGGTTGACGCGCACCTGGTTGACAAAATCCGTGAAGGTATTGCCAGTTGCGCGGCGGAAAAAGCGCGAAAAGCCGCTTTCGGTCATGCCCAGTTCGGCTGCCAGGTCTGCGGCCGACAACTGCTGCGCCAGGTTGTCAGTGATGCGGCTGACGATGCTGTCGATCTGGTTCAGCTGCGCGTCGTTGTCGATACTTTGCAACTGCGCCTGTGAGAGCAATTTGTAGTCGCTCCAGCGCGCCAATTCGCTCAAGAAGGCGGTAAACGCCGCAAACCGCTCCATGCCCTTGGCCTGCTTGATCCGGTGCCAGTGGCTGGTGGCCTGTTCAGACAGACCAAAAAATTCGATGCCGTTGCGCGCCCTGGCCAGGAGGGGCAATACCTCCTCGAGCTCCCGGATGTGTGCCGCCGCCTGCGCAAGCGGCTCGTGCTGGAACTGGATCACGAGGTCACGCACAGCGTACCCGCCTTCCGGCAGGTCCAGCGACACCCAGTTGTGGGGCAAGCGCGGCCCTGTCAGCACCAAATGGCCAGGCTGGAAGGTGCCGATGTAATCTCCGATAAAGGCCTTTCCGCTCGAGGCCACGATCAGGTGCAACTCGTATTCGTCGTGGTAGTGCCAGCGCGCCAGCGGCGTCGGAAACCCGTGCGAGAGGCAGCGGATCAGCCCGGCCTCTTCGGCTGTTTCGTAGCCCAATGCCGGGCTGCGCACAAAATCATGTTCCAGCTCGGGCTGGAGCTGGCGCGGCAGGATGCGGTGACGGGCGGGCATCGTGCTTGCGTCAGCTCATCACGCTGCCGCCATCGACATTCAGTGTTTGTGCCGTGATGTAAGACGCCTCGTCGCTGGCAAGGAAAACCGCGGCTCCGGCAATGTCTTTGGGGTCACCCATGTAGCCCAAGGGCACAGCCAGGCCCACGCGGCGCTTCTTTTCACCTATCGGCAGGTTTTCGAACCGGGCAAAAAGGGCGTCAACACCGGCCCACATGGGGGTGTCCACCACGCCGGGCGAAATGGCATTAACGCGGATTTTGTGCGGCGCCATTGCCAGCGCGGCACTTTGTGTGTAACTGATCACGGCGGCCTTGCTGGCGCAGTAATGCGATACCAGCGCCTCCCCGCGCCGGCCGGCCTGCGAGGCCATGTTGATGACGGACGCTTGTTTCACGCCTTTCGCCACCATGCGCGCCAGGCACTTCTGCATCACGAAAAACATGCCTTTCACATTGACCGCGAAGACCTTGTCGTAACTGGCCTCGGTGCTCTCCAGCAGCGGGGCCATGTCAAAAATGGCGGCATTGTTGAAAAGCACGTTGACATCGCCAAAGCGTTTCTCTGCGGCGTCAAGCAACGCATCAACCTGGGTCATCTGGGTGACATCTGTTTGCACATACTGCACGCGGTCCGCGCGGGCCAAATCTGCCAATGCAGTTGGCGCTTCGGGCCCCATATCGGCAATCGTGCAAAACGCGCCCTGCGCCAAAAAGGCCTGCGCCACCGCCAGCCCGATGCCACCGCCTGCGCCGGTCAACACCGCGTGTTTGCCCTTGAGACGCATGCCAACGGCGTCGCCCGAAGATCCGCTCATGCTTTTCCCTTTTCAAATTGCTGGACGCGGGCGAACGCCAGCCGAAAGGCTTCGATCAGCCGTTTGTCACTGGCCATGTCGCCCCACAACGTGGTGTCGGCCGCAAACGCGGCTACTGGGTCGGCCGCGCCGCAAATCGCGTGAGCCGCCGCCACATCCATGGCCTGATCCTGGTAGTCATAGGGGATTTGCCCGGCGTGCCAGCGTTGCAGGTAGGCCAAAAAAAGCGCTGGCAACATGGCCACACTGCCAATGCCTTCGCCGCGCTTGAGGCGCTCGCGGATGGTTGGCGCGATCATGGCCGGGATTTTCGAATACGCGTCCATCGCCACCCGCTGGTTGGTGTCTTTCAATGCGGCGTTGCTGAAGCGCTCCAGCACCACGTCGCGGTAGCGCTCGAGGTCAATGGTGCTCGGGCGCAACAGCGGCAAGGTGTCGTCAGTCACGTAATCAAAAGCCATCTGGCGGATTGCGGGATCACGCGCTCCCTCGTCGATGTAGGTGTAACCCGCCAGCGTACCGGCCCAGGCGATGCAGCTGTGTGTGGCGTTGAGCAGGCGGATTTTGGCCTCCTCGTGTGCC
>JANMMR010000651.1:0-3943 GCA_031373455.1 Rhodoferax sp. | reverse complement strand
CAGGCCCCCTTGCAGCAGCGGTACGAAGCCTTGAACGCGGGCCGACTCCCGCAGGCGTTTGCGTTCGACCCGGCAAAGTGCCTGGCACCCCTTCCTCGCAGCCCACAGTGGCTGGATGGCTCGGCCTTTTTGAACCATGGCCGTCTGATGGACAAAGCCTTCAATTCACCGGGTAACCCGCTGATGGACACCGTGCCCATGATGTACCAGGGCGCCAGTGACGATTTTTTAGGACCGCATGCAGATTCCCCGATGACCACCGAGGCAGACGGCATCGACTTTGAGGGTGAGTTCGGCGTGATCGTCGGGCCGGTGCCCATGGCTGCCAAGCCTGTGGCCGCCTTGGCCTGCGTACGCTTGCTGGTCCAGATCAACGACTGGAGCCTGCGCGCGCTGGGGCCGCATGAGATGAAAACCGGCTTTGGCTTCCTGCAGGCCAAACCGTCCACGGCCTTTGCACCCGTGGCGGTCACACCCGATGAGCTGGGTGACGCCTGGAAGGACGGCCGCGTCCACCTGAACCTGCGTTGCGACTACAACGGGCAGCGCTTCGGCGAAGCCAATGGGCGCGAAATGCATTTCCACTTTGGGCAGCTTGTGGCCCACGCCGCCAGAACACGCCAATTGACCGCAGGCTGCATTGTTGGCTCAGGCACCGTCTCCAATGTGAGTCGGGCTGCAGGTTCGTCCTGCATCGCCGAACGCCGCGTGATCGAGATGATTGATGAGGGCGCCGCCAAAACCGCTTACATGCGGTTTGGTGACCGCATCCGCATGCAGGCCCAGTACCCAGATGGCCGCGCCGGGCCGTTTGGCGTGATTGAGCAACGGGTGGTTCGCGTCAACCCCTGAATCGTTGAGTACTTCCGTGTCCGACCTGGCGATTCAAGCCCTGCAAGCCGCACTCGGTGCAGCGCACATCCGCGTCAACGCCGATGCAGCTTCCCATCGGGATCCTTACTTATTTGGAGATGGATCGCGCTTCGAGCCGATGGCAGTTGCCATGCCGTCGTCCGTCCCTGAACTTCAAGCAGTTCTGGCGGTGGCGCGTGAACACCGTGTGCCGCTCTGGACTGTATCGACGGGCAAGAACCTCGGATACGGTGGTGCTGCACCCCGGCTTTCGGGCTCGGTGGTGGTGGACTTGCAACGCATGAATCGGATCCTCGACGTCAACGAGGAACTGGGATATGCCGTGGTGGAGCCCGGGGTGCGCTTTCTGGATTTGTACGCCCACCTGAAGGCACACGGGCACAAACTGATGATGTCCGTTCCGGATATCGGCTGGGGCAGCCTGATTGGCAACTCGCTGGAACGCGGTTTTGGATACTCAGTGATGTGGGACCATGCCGCCAGCCAGTGCGGCATGGAAGTGATGTTGGCAGACGGGCGCCTGGTGCGCACAGGCATGGGTGCCAAAACCGGTGGCAGCGCCTGGCATGTGTACAAGGGTGGTTTTGGCCCTTCGCTGGACGGTTTGCTGCAACAAAGCAACTTTGGAATCGTTACCCGCATGGGCACTTTCTTGTTGCCACAACCCGAAAGCGTGGTGACTTGCATGGTCAAAACCAGGCAGGTGAGTGACCTCGGTGCATTGATCGACGGTTTGCGCCCCCTGATGCTCGATGGCACCATTCAAAGCAACGCAGTGATTGGCAACGCTACAGTGATCGCCTCCATGATGAGCGACCGCAAGACCTGGTGGCAAGGCGAAGGCCCGATGCCTGAATCCGCCGTGCAGGCCATGGCAGTTGGTCTGGGCTTGGGCCGCTGGAATGCGCGGTTTGGCCTGTATGGCCCATCAGCTGTGTGTACAGCGCGACTGCAGGTGGTCCAAGCCATGGTGGACCGGATTGCCGGGGCCGAACTGGTGGTTCGTCAATATCCGGGTGCCGTTACCGCCAAAGATGCGCATCCGGCGGATCATGCCCAACTGGGAATTCCGGGTCTGGCTTTGCTGCGGATGGCCGAATGGCGGGGCGGTACGCCTGCCCACACCGATTTTTCTCTGGTGTGCCCAGCAACTGCTTCAGATGCTCACCGGCAGCATCAACTCATCCAGTCACGCATTGAACAATCAGGCTTTGACTATGCAGGTGGGTTTACCTTGCAGGGGCGGTATGCGATTGCGCTGGCTTTACTGGCTTTTGACAGAAACGATGCCGCGCAGTCGCAGAAAGTGGAAGACCTCTTTGGAGACCTGATTAAGGAAGCATCCGCACGCGGTTATGCCCCCTACCGTGCCCACTTGGCCTTCATGGATCTGATCAGCGATCAATTCGACTTCAACCAGCATGCGATGCGCGATGTAGCCCAAATCCTGAAACGGGCACTTGACCCACTGGGTATTTTGTCGCCAGGGAAACAGGGCATCTGGAGTTGATGGTCGTGGCACGTCAAATCATTCATTGCGAGCGATTGTTCACGGGTCTTGAAGATACCGTTTGTTTCAATCAGACTCTGGTAATCGAAAGCGGCCAGTTCATTTTTGTTGGCGCGCGCGCCGATGCGCCCAAGGCCCAGGCCGGCGACACCGAGATTGACGCGGGCGACCACTTCGTCATGCCCGGCCTGATCGACGTTCACACCCACCTGGTCTTTGGCAACGCCCGCAGCGAAGAAGACGTTGATCTTTGGGTAACCGCTGAATTCCGCGCCTTGCGCAGCCTGTTTTTTGCACAGCACGTGCTGGCGGCAGGTTACACCAGCATCGTGGTGCCGGGAGACGCGGGCAACAGCAGCATCGCCGTGCGCGACGCCATCCGCGCTGGCCTGTTTGACGGCCCGCGAATCGCTGCCAGCAGCAACGTGATTGCCAACCGCCACAGCCTGAATGACTGGTTTCCAGAACACGTGGGCACGCCCGATTACTTCACCGGCCGCCTCTGCACCACACATGACACACAGATCGAGGAGGTGCGCCGCCAGGCCAAGGCGGGGGCCAACCTGGTCAAAATCGCCATGGACGGCACCCACTTCCGCGAAGACGGCACCCACATTGCCGCATTCACGCAGGAGGAAATCAGCGCGATGGTTACCGAGGCCCATCGCCTTGGCGTGAAGGTCGCCACACACGCCTACGGACGCGAAGCCGTGTTGTACGCGGCCCAGGCGGGGGTGGACGTGATCTTCCATGCCTTTTTTGGCGACGATGAATGTTGGGACGCCATGTTGGCCTCAGGCTCTGCGTTAGCGCCCACGCTCACCTTTTTGCGCAACAACGTCGAGTTCTGCCTGCCGCACGAACCTTCCGTTCAATCAGGCTATCTGGCGATGCAGCAACGCGTGATCGAGATCGCCAAACGCAACCTGAACCGCGCACGGGAGCGCGGTGTGCCCTTCATGACAGGCAGTGACGCGGGTTTTGCAGTCACTCCGTATGGCGAGTGGCATGCCCGCGAAATCGGCATTCTGGTGGACTGGCTGGGCTTCACGCCGACGCAGGCGCTTCGGGCGGCCACGTCAGTCAGCGCCCGCCTGATGCCCCGCGGCCGCCCCGGCACGCCCCAGGCCGCGCAGGTGGGGGCCATAGAAGTGGGCCGCCATGCCGATTTCCTGTTCATCCACGGCGATCCCCTGGGCGATGTCAATCTGCTGTTGAAGCGCGAAGCCATCGCCGCCGTTTACCAGGGCGGGCGGCGCATGTCCACCAAACGCAAGCCCTATGACCCTTGGCAAGTCACCCACCTGAGCAGTCTGAAATGGACCGAGCTGTACACCCGCGACAGAGTCGCTGAACGCAACGGAGACACACCATGAATCAACCAACTCATTTCCGCCGTAAACCGGGCCTCGCCTGTCTGGCAGGTCTTGCCTTGGCCACCTGCCTGATGGCGGCCAGCGCCCTGGCACAGACCTGGCCGAACAAGCCAATTCGCGTCGTTGCAGCGCACGCGCCAGGCGGCGGGCCAGACCAGGTGGTGCGGGCCATCACCCATGAACT
>JANMMR010000624.1:0-3028 GCA_031373455.1 Rhodoferax sp. | reverse complement strand
CTTGGGAAAACCGGCCACGATCCGCAACGCCGACGACGCCATTGCCCTGGGCATCGGCATGGTGCACCAGCACTTCATGCTGGTTGAAACCCTCTCGGCGCTTGACAACGTGATGCTCGGCGCCGAACCGCATTGGCTGCTTCACAAGGCCGAAGCCCAGGTGCGCGGCAAGCTCGAGGCGCTGATGGCGTCCACCGGGCTCAAGGTGAGTCTGGACGTGCTGGTGGCGGATCTCGCCGTGGGTGACCGGCAACGCCTGGAGATTCTTAAAACGCTCTACCGTGGAGCCAAAATCCTGATCCTGGACGAACCCACGGCCGTCCTCACGCCGCAGGAGACCGACCAGCTTTTTGAGGTGCTGAAATTGCTGCGCAGCCAGGGCACCACCATTTTGCTCATCACCCACAAGCTGCGCGAAGTGATGGGCCTGTGTGACCATGTCACGGTGATGCGCGCCGGGCGCGTGGTGGCGAATTTGCCGATTTCCCAGGCGTCCATTGAAGGCCTCGCCGAGGCGATGGTGGGGCGCAAAGTCAACATCGGGCGGGTCGACTCCAACGGGCGTGTTGCCGGCGACATCTTGCTGCAGGCCCACAAACTGACGGTGCGCGACAGCCTCAAGGTAACCCGCCTTGACGGTATCGACCTGCAATTGCGCGCCGGTGAAATCGTCGGCGTGGCCGGTGTTTCCGGCAACGGCCAGAGCGAATTGCTCGACGTGTTGTCGGGCCTTTTGGCGCCGCAGGAAGGGCGCCTCACCTTGGGCGCGCGCGAGTTCCAGGCCGGAGGCTGGTTGTCGCCGTCGGCCGCCCGACACCTGGGCCTCGCCCATGTGCCCGAAGACCGGCATGCCCGGGCGCTGGTGATGCAGTTTGTCGCCTGGGAGTCTGCCGTGCTGGGTTATGACGGATTGCCCGACTACAGCCGTTTCGGCTGGATGGCGCACGACAACATGCGCAGCGCCACGGTGAATTTGATGGAACGTTATGACGTGCGCCCGCGCAACCCCGAGCTCATGAGCAACAAATTTTCCGGCGGCAACCAGCAGAAACTGGTGCTCGCGCGGGAACTCGGCCAGGTGCCCAAAGTGCTGCTGGTGGGCCAGCCGACACGTGGTGTCGATATCGGTGCCATTGAATTTATATACACCCAGTTGCGCGCCATGCGCGACGCCGGTTGCGCTGTGCTCGTGGTCTCCAGCGAGCTTGACGAAATACTCGCCCTCTCAGACCGCGTGATGGTGATGAACCAGGGCCGCGTGGCCGGAGAACTGGCCATCCAGGACTGCACCGAAGCCGGCCTGGGCCTCATGATGACGGGCGGCCACGCATGAGCAACGCAGCGTCATGAGCAACGCCGCGCCACTGCCGCGTTGGGCCGATCTGGTGTTGCTGCCGGTGGTGTGCCTGCTGGTGGCTTTGCTGGCCGCCGGGGCCGTGGTCGCCCTGGTGGGGCAAAGCCCGGCCGAAGTGATCACGGTGCTGGTGCGCGGGGCCTTCGGCACCCAGCGTGGCTTGAGTTACACCTTTTATTACGCAACCACTTTCATTTTTACGGGGCTCGCCGTGGCGGTGGCGTTTCACGGCGGGCTTTTCAACATCGGCGGTGAAGGGCAGGCGATCATGGGCGGGCTGGGCGCCGGGCTGATCGCCTTGTGGCTCGCGCCATCGCTGCCCATTTGGCTGATGTTGCCGCTGATGCTGGTCTTCAGCGCCCTCTTTGGCATGGCCTGGGCCGCCGTGCCAGCCTATTTGCAGGCCTACCGTGGCAGCCACGTGGTGATCACTACCATCATGTTCAACTTCATCGCCAGCACGCTGCTGGTGTATTTGCTGGTCAACCACCTGCGGCCCAAAGGCACGATGTCGGTGGAGAGTGTGCCGTTTGCTGACTCCGCCAAGCTACCCGGCATGAAGGACGCGCTGGGCTGGCTCGGCATTGAGTGGCCCAGCTCGCCGCTGAACATCAGCATTTTTCTGGCGCTGCTGGCCTGCCTCGCGGTATACCTCTTCCTGTGGCGCACACGCGGCGGTTACCACCTGCGTGCGGTCGGCTCCAGCCCGAGCGCTGCCGAATACGCGGGCATCCGCTCCAAAAAGCAGGTCATGGTCTCCATGGCGATTTCGGGCGCGCTGGCCGGCATGGTCGGCATGAATGAAATTGCCGGCGTCAACGGCAAGCTCCTGCTTGAATTCGTCAGCGGCGCAGGGTTCACCGGCATCGCCGTGGCGCTGATGGGGCGCAACCACCCGGTAGGCATCATCTTTGCGAGCCTGCTGTTTGGCGCCTTGTACCAGGGCGGCGCGGAGGTGGCGTTTGAAATTCGCGGGTTCAGCCGCGACATGGTGGTGGCGCTGCAAGGCTTCATCGTGCTGTTTTCCGGCGCCATGGCGTACGTGATCGCCCGCCCAGTGGGCTGGTTGCTCGCACTGCTCAGCCCGAAGGCCAAAACCGGAGCGCAGCATGGATGAAGTCCTGTTTGGCGCCATGCTGGCCTCCACTTTGCGCGTCTCCACGCCGCTGATCTTGTGTGCACTCGCGGGTTTGTTGTCGGAGCGGGCCGGTGTGGTGGACATTGGCCTGGAGGGCAAGATGCTGTTCGGCGCGTTCGCTGCGGGCGCAGCTGGCGCAGCTTTTGGCTCAACCCTGCTGGCGGTGTTTCTCGCGATGCTGGTGGCGGTGGCATTGGCCTGGATGCACGGCTTGGCCTGTGTGAGCCACAAGGGCGACCAGGTGGTCTCGGGCGTGGCCATCAACATCATCGCCTCCGGCATGACGATGGTGCTGGGCATTGCCTGGTTCGCGCAAGGCGGGCAAACGCCGGCAGTGTCGACGTCGGTGCGCATCCAGCCGATGTTTCCCCAGTTTGCCGAGGCGGTCAAAACCATTCCGTTCATCGGCCCGTTGGTCGGCGAAGGCCTGCTGAGCCACAACATCATGGTCTACCTGGCGCTGGCGCTGGTGCCGGCGGTGTGGTGGCTGCTGTTTCGCACCCGTTTTGGGTTGCGCCTGCGCGCCGTTGGCGAGA
>JANMMR010000604.1:0-6408 GCA_031373455.1 Rhodoferax sp. | reverse complement strand
TGGCGCAGCAGCCGGGGCAGGTGGCGTATTCGATCATCGACGCGAAGGCCGCCGGGCGTTTCATGCCGCCAGTGTTTCCGGGCGTCAAGGCCGACACCTTGCCGGAACTGGCGCGGAAACTCGGGCTCGACGCAGCCACCTTCATGCAAACTTTGCAAGCCTTCAACGCTGCCTGCCAGGTGGGCAACTTTGACCACGCCGTGCTGGACGATTGCCACACCGAAGCCCTATTGCCCGCCAAAACACATTGGGCGCGGCCCATCGACACGGCGCCGTTTTACGCCTACGCCGTCAAACCCGGCATCACCTTCACCTACCTGGGCCTCAAGACCGATGACACCACTGCCGTGCACTTCAAGGGCCAAGCCAGCCGCAACCTGTTTGTGGCCGGTGAGATGATGGCCGGCAACGTGCTGGGCAAGGGGTACACGGCCGGTGTCGGCATGACGATTGGCACCGCGTTTGGGCGCATTGCAGGCGTTCAGGCTGCGCGGGTGGCCATTGCATCGGGAGCAACACATGCAAACGCTTGACGCCCTCACGCGCGAAGCCCGGGCCTTGGCCGGTGGCACCCTGGCGTTGAGCGTGCCGGAAACCGAGGTCGCCCGCCAGATGCAGATCTGCAATGCTTGCCGGTATTGCGAAGGTTATTGCGCCGTGTTTCCGGCGATGACGCGGCGCCTCGAATTCGGCAAGGCCGACATCCATTACCTCGCCAACCTGTGCCACAACTGCGGCGCCTGCCTGCACGCCTGCCAGTACGCGCCGCCGCATGAATTCGCCGTGAACGTACCGCAGGCCATGGCGCAGGTGCGCGGCCAGACCTATGCCGACTACGCCTGGCCCCCCGCGCTGGGCGCGCTCTACAAAAACAACGGCCTGGTGGCCGCGATGGCACTGGCCCTTGGCTTGGCCGTGTTTCTGGTTTTGGCGGTGGCCATGAACGGCAAGCTCCTTCACGCGCCGGTTGCGGGTAACTTCTACGCCATCTTTCCGCACAACCTGCTGGTCGGCATGTTCGCGCCGGTGTTCCTGTTTGTGGTGTTGGCATTGGGTCTGGGTGTGCGGCGTTTTTGGCGCGACGTGTCGCCCAACGCGCCACGTCAACGCACACCGCCCGGCGCCTTGCAACAAGCCGCTGTGGATGCGCTCACGCTTACCAACCTGGGTGGCGGCCAGGGTCAAGGCTGCAACAACGAAGATGACGCCTGGACGCTCTGGCGCAGGCGCTTCCACCACCTCACCTTCTACGGCTTTATGTTGTGTTTTGCTGCGACCAGCGTGGCCACGCTCTACCACTACCTGCTCGGCCAGCCCGCGCCGTATGGGTTGACCAGCCTGCCGGTGCTGCTGGGCACGGTGGGCGGCATCGGTCTGCTGATCGGCCCGGCGGGGTTGTTGGTGCTCCATCAACAACGCCACCCCCTGCAGGGCGACCCGCAGCAAAAGCCGATGGACCTGGCCTTCATCGCTTTGCTGTTCTTCACCAGTTTGACCGGCCTGGCGCTGCTTTTTTTGCGTGACACCTCGGCGATGGCGGTGCTGCTGGCGGTGCACCTGGGTGTGGTGATGGCGCTGTTCCTCACCATGCCTTATGGCAAGTTTGCGCACGGCATGTACCGCTCGGCCGCCTTGCTGAAGCACGCCATCGAAAAGCGGCAGGCCAGCCAGTTGGCACCGGGTGCTGAATGATTGGCGCCACCCCGCTGCGCATCCTGATCTCGGAGGCCGCGCGTGCCAGCTTGGGCGAGCGGCTGGCGCAAGTGCTGGGCGGGCAACCCTTTGTTCTGGTGGCAAGCGGCGAGTTGAACCTGCCCGACCCCGGCGTTCACATCGCATTTGTCTCCCGTGATGTCACAGGGCTTTCCACCAAACACGAGGTCTTGCCCGGCACCCAGCGTTTTTACGATGCCCTGCTGAAGAGCGCAGGCCTGCGCTGGGTTCACGTGCATTCCGCCGGGGCGGACCGCGCCGTTTACCAAACCTTGATCCAGCGCGGCGTGCAGATGACGACATCGCCCGGCGCCAATGCAGGCGTGGTGGCCCAGACGGCGCTGGCGGGCGTGTTGTCTCTGGCGCGAAAATTTCCCCAGTTGATGGCGGCACAGCGCGAGCGCCGTTGGGCACCACTCATCGGCACCAGCTTGCCGCGTGATCTTGCCGGGCAGACGGCGGTCGTTGTGGGCTGGGGTGCCGTGGGGCAGCGGCTGGGCGCCTTGTTGATGGCCGTGGGGCTGAAGGTGGTGGCGGTGCGAAGAAGCGCCACAGTTGGTGATGTGGCCAATGGCGCAACTTTCGCGGCAGGCATAGAGACCGTCACATTTGAAGACCTGGCAGCGGTGTTGCCGCGCGCCGACTGGCTGCTGCTGGCCTGCCCGCTCACCGACATCACCCGGGGCCTGATCAGCGCGCAGGCGCTGGCCTTCCTGCCCGATGGCGCGCACCTGGTCAACGTTGCGCGCGGCGAGGTGGTGGACGAGCCCGCACTGGTGTCTGCCTTGCAAAGCGGCAAACTGGCCGGCGCCTATCTGGATGTCTTTGCCCACGAACCTTTGCACGCCCAGTCGCCGCTGTGGCAGCTTGCGAATGTCATCGTCACGCCGCACAACGCAGGCTTCTCGGATGACAATGCGGCCAAAGTGGAGCAGATGTTTCTGGACAACCTGGCGAAGTGGCTGGTCGGTGAACCCTTGCGCAACCCAGCAAGTTGAAGCGGCGCGGGCATCAAGGCGGATTGGAGTGCTTCAATCCGTTGCTATAAAATATATAGCATAAAAGCGCCATGATTCGAGACTTAAGACCCGATTTGACGTAATTTTCTCAAATCTGCGCAGTTTGACAACAATAATTAACACCCATGTTAATTTTATTGAAAAAGAAAGCGAAACGATATGCTTGAAGCAAAGCTGAATCACCCCGGCGTGTTGCGCATCTTCACCGCCAAACGCATCCACACCATGGACGAGTCCCTGCCGCTGGCCACGGCCGTGGGTGTGATCGACGACCGCATTGTCGCTGTGGGCGACCTGGCGTCCATGGCGCCCTGGCGCGAAGGCCGCGAGGTGATAGTGGACGAGCGCCTCAAAGACAAGGTGCTGATGCCTGGCTTCATCGACAACCACCTGCACCCGTTTCTGGGCGCCTTGCTCACGCCGATGGAAATCATCGCGCCTGAAGCCTGGCGCATGGAAGGCGGGCGCATTGCACCCGCCGCCAACACGCCTGCGCGTTACCTTGAACTGCTCACAGAGCGCCTGGCCGCAAAGACTGACAAGACCGACTGGTTTATCAGCTTCGGCTACCAGGCCAGCGAACACGGCCGCTGGACGCGCGCTGAGCTTGACGCGCTGTGCCCGGACCGCCCGGTGATTTTGTGGCAACGCTCCTTCCACGAAACCTTTCTGAATAGCGCCGCGATTGCCAAGCTGGCCATTGATGAAGCGGTGGCCAGGTCGCACCCGCAGGTCAACTGGGAAGAAGGGCATTTTTTCGAGACCGGCAACAAACTCGTGATGGGCCCCTTGATGCGCCATTTAATGCGGCCCGAGTGGTACCACCGGGGCCTGAACATCACCGCTGAATTGGCGCAGCAGGGCGGCATCACCACGGCGGGCGACATGTTGTTTGGGGCCTTGAACCCTGACTTTGAACTGGCCGCGCTCGACGCCTGCGTCGAGCAGCCCAAGCGCCCCTTGCGCATCATCAACATCGCCGATGCGCGCAGCTTTGCCAATCGCGCGGCGAAGCTGCCGATGGGCGGGGCAGACGACTGCCCGCCCTTTGCCGAAGGCCTCAAAGCCATCGACCTTATGCGGCTCTCGGGCGGCGGCCGCGAGCGCAGCCGCGTGAAGTTCTCCAAAGCCGTCAAGCTGTTTGCCGACGGCGCCATGTTTTCGCAGCTGATGATGCTGAACCCGCCCGGCTACATCGACGGCCACCATGGCGAATGGCTGATGACCCCCGAGGTGCTGGCCCAAGGCGTAGACGTGTTTTGGGACGCGGGCTACCAGCTGCACGTGCATGTGAACGGCGACGGCGGCATGGATTCGGTGTTGGCCGCGCTTGCTGCCGCGCAGGCGCGCAAGCCGCGTTTTGACCACCGCTTCATGCTGCACCACGTGGGTTTTCACAGCAACGCCCAGTCGCGCCGCATGGGGACGCTGGGCGCGCACGCATCGGTCAACCCGTATTACATCCACGCGCTGGCCGACGGCTACGCCAAACTCGGCCTGGGCCGGGAGCGCGCCGACCAGATCGTGCGCGCCGGTTCCATGGTCAACAACGGCCTGCGCGTGTCCTTCCATTCCGACTTCATGATGGCCCCGATGGAGCCGCTCTTGCTGGCCTGGTGCGCCGCCGCGCGCGTCACCAAATCGGGCCGGCAGGTGTCACCCCAGGAGTGCCTGACGCTGGAGCAAGCCCTGCGCGGCATCACCATCGACGCCGCCTTCGGCCTGAACCTGGACCACGAGATCGGCTCCATCGTGGCTGGCAAAAAGGCCGACTTCACGGTGCTGGACGACGACCCGTTAGAGATGGGTGTTGACCGGCTGAAAGACGTGCGGGTGGCGGGCACGGTGTTTGAGGGGGAGCTGCATTTGTTGCCGAAGGCATTGGCGAGCGTGTTGGCCGGCTCGGCGGCGAGCGCTTTGCGCGCCGATTCTGCACAAGCAGCGCCGACTCGCGTGTCGAGTGAAGCCATCACGCTGCCGGCGGCGTTCAACGCTGTTCGCTACCGGCCAGTCGCTCCCTTGTGTTGCGACGCCGATGGTGACCCCTGCGTGTTTGTGCGGCAGTTGTCGGGATGGATGGGGTCGCCTGGCTTTCAGTGGTAGTCGTCTTCGCGCTGGTGCCGGACTGCACCAATGATGACAGTCTTGTTGTCGACGATTTCAAACAGCGCGACATAACCTGAGCTTCCAAACGCAACAATGAGTTCGCGGACAAAAGGGCTGTCCCCGGCCTTTCGACAGGCGAACGGCGAAGAGCCCAGGAAGCCTATCCCTTCTTTGATGGCTTGCAAGGCCTTTTCAGGGATGTCGAGGTCACCGGTGTCGCTTTCCAGTTCACGCTGGAGCGCAAAATCAAAAAACTGCTCCAGGTCTTCGCGGGCAGCGTCGCTGAACCGAACCTCGTAGCTCATCCCTTGCGCAGCGATTGCGTGCGCCGTGCAGTGGCCAGCCTGGCCTCCAGCTGGGCGACAACGACTTGCGCAGGCGTGCCCCCCCCGGCGCGCTTGGTCTCTTCGATGGCAGCGATGCCGCGGCGAAGGAACTCAGTTTGATTTTTGCGCGTCAACACCGTTTGGCGAACAG
This sequence comes from Rhodoferax sp., assembly GCA_031373455.1. Taxonomy (GTDB): domain Bacteria; phylum Pseudomonadota; class Gammaproteobacteria; order Burkholderiales; family Burkholderiaceae_C; genus JANYCG01. Next base: position 1,093 of record JANMMR010000604.1, on the reverse strand, counting down.
CGCTTTCAACAAATTCAGAAAGTGATTCGCCCCGCTTAAGAACGCCCTCCACTTCGAGCCTGAACTCGGGTGCGACGCGGATTGGGGGAATGGTGGCTGTTTTCATGCTTAGATTGTATTGCAATTGCAATTCAAAATTTCGGTTTTGATGAAAACGAAGTTTTTCTGAAGGCCCGTGCGGAGAGCCAGGCCCAAATGCTTGGGGCTCATGCGCTTCGCTTTTTAAAATCGCCCCAATCCTTTGGGCCTGACTCGCCGCACTACGTTCGTTGGGAATTGCCTGTAGGGAGGCAAGCCGCCTGATGGGAACAATGTCCACTCTGCACGAGGTTGCAAACCGCTAAGATTGCGCCCTATGGAACACATGATTCAACCGCACGTTGAGAAGTTGCCCGAAGGCATGTACCTTGCCACCAGCGACGATGTGCAAGGCCTGGTCGCGCAAGGCCGTACGATTCAGGAGACCTTGGAGATTGCGCGCGACGTCGCCAAGAAGTTACTGGAAGCCCAATCTGATGTGGGTGCGGACCTGTTGCCCTTGACGCCAGAGGTGTTTGATTACCCGCTGATCCTGGGCACTTGATGGGCGCGTTGGCAGGGTTACAGAATAGCGGGACGTCCTTTCATGGCTGCGCCTGAATCCTCTCCGTTCCTACCGCCACCGCACTGGGGCGAAGACAAGCTTACAGAATTTATGCAGATCGCCACCACCGCTTCGTGGGCCGCGTCGGTACAAGAAAACACTCGCCCTTGGTTTGACAAGCTGAAGATTATTGATGCGACATTTCTGGCTGCGATGGAAGCGTTAAATGGCCCGACTCCCAACTTCTTTGAAGGACTCATGCTCGTTTCTGCGCATGCAGCTTTCAGGTCAGCAGCACAATTTGCGTTGGAAGGGCGGACATGCGAGGCTATGGTGTTAATGAGGAACTGTCTTGAGCATGCAATGTATGGTGTCCACTTTCATCGCAAGCCCGAATTGATTGAGGTCTGGTCGCATCGCGGTGATAGTGATTTGCATCGAAAGGCGGTGAAGAAAAGCTTTAAATCAGTGGAAATGATCGACGGAATTGCCTCGCTTAACAACACAGTG
>JANMMR010000647.1:0-5039 GCA_031373455.1 Rhodoferax sp. | reverse complement strand
GCCAGCTGTACAACATGCCTGCCGGGCGCCCGGCCATGCCGCCGTAGATCCTCAAGCCCTCGGCGTGGGCGCTCTCCATCATCGTCAAAATGTCGCGCCACTGGTTGGGGGCTGCGTCGCCCTGCTGAAAGTTGAATTGCACGGCGATGCCAACCTCGCGTGCCAGGTCGGCAATCCAGGCGTATTCACTTTCCACCTTGTCGTGAATGCCGGTCATCTGGAACAGCCCGTGCCCGGCTTTTTTGATCGCGTGGCCAATGCCGAAGAGTTCGGCCCGGCTGGCGAAGGTGCCGGGCACCAGGTCGCCGGATTTTGATTTGTGGATCAACACGCGCGAAGTGGAGAACCCCAGCGCCCCGGCACGCAGACCCTCGGTGACCAGCGCCGCCATCTGCGCGATATCCTGCGCCGTTGCCTCTTCGTTGGCGGTGCCGCGTTCGCCCATCACGTAGGCGCGCAGGGGGCCGTGGGGAACCTGCGTGCCAATGTCCATCGCGTATTTTTTGCGGGCGATGGCGTCCAGGTACTCGGGGAAACTCTCCCATTCCCATTGGATGCCTTCCGAGAGCGCCGAGCCGGGAATGTCTTCGACCCCTTCCATCAGGTCGATCAGCCAGGCGTGTTTGTCGGGTTTGGCCGGGGCGAAACCCACACCGCAGTTGCCGGCCACGATGGTGGTGACGCCGTGGCTATCGGAGGGGCTCAGGTACGGGTCCCACGTGAGCTGGCCGTCGAAATGGGTATGGATGTCGACGAAGCCGGGCGTCACCAGTGCGCCGGCGGCGTCGATCTCGCGCCGGGCCACGCCAGCCTTGCCGCCCACTTGCGCCAGCTTGCCGTCTTGAACCGCGATGTCGCCACTGAAGGCGGGGGCGCCGGTGCCGTCAACAATGCGGCCGTTGCGAATGACGAGGTCATGCATGTCAAAGTCTCCTGTTGACAGGATTCTCTGCCATTTGCGTTTGCAGTTACCCGTGGCGTTTATTTCGGCAAAAACAGCAGCCAATAAACCAGCAGCGCGTTGAACAGTGCCGAAACGGAAAAACCGAGCTTCCACTTGGCGGAAGGGTCGCGCTGCAGAAGCGCTGAAGGCGGCGGCGCGGTGATCGGCCGGCTTGCGCCACGTTCCAGCGCCAGCAGCATTTCTTCGGCGGTTTCAAAACGCTGGCGCTGGTCGCGCGCCACTGCCTTGAGCGCAATGTGGTCCAGCCAGATCGGCACCTGCGGGTTGATGCGCGAGGGTGCCACCGGGTCGCGGAAGTAGCGCCCGGCCTGGTAGGGCAAGACCTCGCCGTACGGCAGGCGGCCGGTGAGCAGGTGGTACAGCGTGACGCCCAGGGCATACAGGTCCGACTGGGCATTGGGCAATTCTTCCTTCACATCACCGCCCGCCGGTGAATAACCCCACTGCTCCGGGTTCACATAACTGGGCGTGCCCGCGTGCAGGCTGCGCATCGACTCGGGCTCCTTGCCCGAGAGCGCCACGCCCAGGTCCAGCAGGCGCAACACACCGTCGTCGCCCAGGTGCAGGTTGGAGGGCTTCACGTCGCGGTGGATCACGCCCTGGCGGTGCAGCGCGCCCAACGCCTTCAGCGCCTGCTGCATGAAACCCACGACGTCGGCCGGTACACATTTGAGGTCGTTGTCGAGCCGTTGCTGCAGGGTTTCGCCGGGGTGCCAGTCGTAAAGCAGATAAAAAGCGCTGCGCGGTTTGCCGCCGGGCAGGTGATCATGCAAGTGCACCAGGTGTTGCGCGGCGCGCCCGGCCTGCATGTGTTTGGCCAGCCATGCTTCGTGTGCGAGCATGGCGCGCTCCTGGGCGTCATGGGCGCGAGCAGGGTTCAGGGTTTTGAGGGCGTACAAAATGCCGGGCGCAGCCCGATGCGCCGACAGGCCGCCCTTAGGCGCGAGCGCCCCCCCGGGGGGCAGCGAAGACACGTCAGTGCTGAGCGTGGGGGCCGCACCTCTTACTTGGTAGATCACGTTGACGCCGTTGTCGGCCACCAAGGCGGTGACGGTGAGGCCGTCAATCACCTCGCCCACCCGCAATTTGGAGGGCATGGGCAGGGCTTGCGCGCTGGCCGTCATGTCTTGCAGCGAGGCCTCCTGCAGCGCCTCGACCCGCGCCACCATGGCAGTGAGGTTGTCGCTGGCGCCGGCCAGCAGCGCGGCGTCCATCAGGCGCTGGCTGGCCTCCTGCACGCCCAGGTCCACCGCGAGGCTCTGAAGCTGTTGCAGAGGAAGATGGCCATAAACACCGTCGCTCAGCAGCACAAAAACGTCGCCCACGTGCAGCTCGCCCTGGCTGTAGTCGACCACCACGTGGTCTTCCGCGCCGATGCTGCGCAGCAGCTGGTGTTTGAAGTCCGGGTGGTTCACCGCGTGGTCGTGGGTGAGCTGGGTGAGCACGCCGCCGCGCAGCAGGTAAGCGCGCGTGTCGCCCACATGCGCCAGCGTGTACGAATGCCCGCGCAGCACCAGCGCCGTGAGGGTGGTGAGCCCCAGTGCCGGGCTGCGTTGCCGGTTCACCGAACACAGCCAGTGGTTTTGTGCGCTGATGATGCGGTCCAGCGCCACGGTGGTGTCCCAGGTCGGCGGGGTGCCGAAGTAGTCGCGCACCAGGCTGGTGACTGTGGTCTGCGCCGCTTCGCGCCCCATGCCGCCGGTGCTCACGCCGTCGGCAATGGCGAGGATGCAGCCCATGTCGGCGTCGCTGGGCTCCGGCAACAAAGCCGCACAAAAGTCTTCGTTGATGTCTTTGCGGCCCGAGGCGGAGGCGAAGCCGATGTCGATTTCAAAAGCCATGCACCAGCATACGCAATTGCCGTGCCTGCGGGGAATTGCCTAAAACTGCGCCACGCATCGTTTTGGTGCATGACGGGTGGGTGAGGATGCCAAGTGACCAGTGAAATTGGCACGACCCTTGCACTGTCTACCGTGTAACAAGTGAACCGAAGGATTCCATGAAGAAACTGAAGTTGGTGATGGTTGGCAATGGCATGGCAGGGGTGCGCACGCTCGAAGAGTTGATCAAGGTGGCGCCCGAGCTGTATGACATCAGCGTGTTTGGCGCAGAGCCCCACCCCAACTACAACCGCATCCTGCTCTCGCCGGTGTTGGCGGGTGAGCAGACGCTCGACGAAATCGTGCTCAACAGCTGGGACTGGTACAAAGAAAACCACATCACGCTGCACGCTGGCAAAAAAGTGGTGGCGATCGACCGCGTCAAACGCGTCGTCAAAGCCGACGACGGCACCGAAGAAAGTTATGACCGCCTGCTTCTGTGCACCGGCTCCAACCCCTTCATCCTGCCGGTGCCGGGCAAAGACCTGCCCGGTGTGATCGCCTACCGCGATATTGCCGACACCGAGGCGATGATCGAGGCGGCGAAGAAATACAAAAACGCCGTGGTGATCGGCGGCGGCCTGCTGGGCCTGGAAGCCGCCAACGGCCTGATGCGCCGCGGCATGAATGTGACCGTGGTGCACGTGATGCCCACGCTGATGGAGCGCCAGCTCGACGCGGTGGCTGGCAAGATGCTGCAAAAGTCTCTGGAAGACCGCGGCCTGAAGTTTTTGATTGGCGCGCAGACGCAGGAGCTGGCCGCTGGCGCAGACGGAAGGGTCTCAGCCATCAAATTCAGGGAGGGCACCGCTGAACCGATAGAAATAGCCACTGACCTGGTGGTGATGGCTGTTGGCATCCGCCCCAACACCGCCTTGGCGGAAAGCATGCACCTGTATTGCAACAAGGGCATCGTGGTCAACGACACCATGCAAACCACCACCGACGCGCGCATTTACAGCGTGGGTGAATGCGCCGCGCACCGGGGCATCGCGTATGGCCTGGTGGCGCCGCTGTTTGAGCAGGCCAAGGTAGCGGCGAACCACCTGGCGCAGTTTGGCATTGGGCGCTACAGCGGCTCCCTCACCTCCACCAAACTCAAGGTAACGGGCATTGACCTCTTCAGCGCGGGTGACTTCACCGGCGGGCCCGACACCGAAGAGATCGTGATGAGCGACCCGTTTGGCGGGGTCTACAAAAAGCTGGTACTCAAAGACGACAAACTCATCGGTGCCTGCCTGTATGGCGACACGGTCGACGGCAGCTGGTACTTCAAGCTCCTGCGTGATGGCCGCAGCATTGCCGACATCCGCGACAAGCTGATGTTTGGTGAAAGCAACATTGGTGACGTCGGCCACGAAGGCCACAGCAAAGCCGCCACCATGCCGGACGACGCGGAGGTGTGCGGCTGCAACGGCGTGAAAAAAGGCACCATCTGCAAGGCCATCCGCGAGAAAGGCCTCTTCACACTGGACGAAGTGCGTAAACACACCAAGGCCAGCGGCGGCTGCGGCTCCTGCACCGGTCTGGTGGAGCAGATTTTGATGTTCACGGCGGGTGGCGACTATTCCGCCACACCCAAAACCAAGGCGATGTGCACCTGCACCGAGCACGGCCACCAGGCGGTGCGGGACGGCATTGTCAAAAACAAGCTGATCACCATGGCCAGCGTGCACCAGTTTTTCGAGTGGAAAACGCCCAACGGCTGTTCCAGTTGCCGTCCGGCCGTCAACTACTACCTCATCAGCAGCTGGCCCAAAGAAGCCAAAGACGATCCACAAAGCCGCTTCATCAACGAACGCAGCCACGCCAACATCCAGAAAGACGGCACCTACAGCGTGATCCCGCGCATGTGGGGGGGCGAGACCACCGCCAGTGAGCTGCGCCGCATCGCCGACGCGGTGGACAAATACAAGATCCCCACCGTCAAGGTCACCGGCGGCCAGCGCATTGACCTGCTCGGCGTGAAGAAGGAAGACTTGCAGGCAGTATGGAAAGACATCGGCATGCCCAGCGGCCACGCTTACGCCAAGGCGCTGCGCACGGTAAAAACCTGTGTGGGCAGCGAGTGGTGCCGCATGGGCACGCAAGACTCCACCCAAATGGGCAAGGACCTGGAACGCGCCATGTGGCGCATGTACGCGCCGCACAAAGTCAAGTTTGCCGTCAGCGGCTGCCCGCGCAACTGCGCTGAG
>JANMMR010000646.1:0-4197 GCA_031373455.1 Rhodoferax sp. | reverse complement strand
CCCAGTCGCCGCGCGGAGGTTGCCACAAGCGCGATCCGCAATGGGCTCCGCATTTCAGCTTTGACTGAAGCGACGCGGAGCGTTCGTCGGCGGTGCCGGGGGGCTTAAAAGCCCCTGCCAGGATGCAACCGTCTCCTTGATGATTGTGGAAACGATCCGGCTGATTTGTGTCGCGTGTCCCTGCTTGGGCATGGCCAAGGTGACATAACGCTTCAGGTCGGGGCTGACGATCTTTGCGGCTTGCAGTTGCCCGGTCTGCAGTTCGGCCTCCACAGAAAAGGGGCCCAACAGGGCATAAAGGTGCCGGTTGGAGGCAATGACTTCCTTTTGAACCCGCAGTGAATCCGCTTCAACTTCCGCATTCAGCTGAAAACCTTTGCTGCGCGCTGTTTCATCCAGAATGGAACGCCAATGGGACGAGCGCCGTGGCAGGACCAGCGGCAGCCCTTCGAGCCGCCTGAAGTCAATCGTGTCGCCGTGGGTCAATGGCAGGCCGGGGCTGGAAACAAGGTAGGTGCTTGCTGTCGCCAACAGTGTCTCGTCTTGTCCATTTGGCTTTTCAAACCGGAAAAGAATGGCCAGGTCAACGCTGCCGGTGTCAAGCATCGTGTCCAGTTCGCCGCCTTGCCCTTCGCGGATGTTCAGCTGAATTTTGGGGTACTCCACATGCAGGCGCTTGAAGACCTCGGTCATCAAAGGGTGGGCTGCCGAGGGCAATATGCCCACTTTCACCTGGCCCATGGGCACTTTGGAGGATTGCCTGATGTCGGCGAAAAACTCCTCGCTCTGGCTGATCCACTGCCTTGCACGCTTTTCGACAAATTCACCATACTCCGTGAGCACAACACCGCGCCCTGTGCGCCGGAACAGCGGGCTGCCGCACTCCTTTTCCAGATCACTGATTTGCCGGCTGATGTGCGACTGCACCGTTTGTCGCTCAGCGGCGACCCTGGACAGGCTGCCCAATTCCGCAACTTCCAGAAAAAGGCGGAAGTCGTTGATGTGCATTCAATTCTCCGGTTATGCCGTTTTTGGCAATTCTGAAATCTCAATATGTATTCTATGAAGATGTCTGTCGAAAATCTAGACTCCCATCCATTGAACAAATGCACCGTTTGGCGGAGCAGCTTTACCGGGAGAAAATATGCGCTTTGTAAGCTTTGAGTTGCGTGGTCAGCCGACCTATGGCCTCTGGAAGGAAGAGGGTTCCTGGCTTCAGGTGCCGGCGGAATTTGAGGCCATGTATCCGGACCTCAAGTCGGTCATCGTTGCGGGCAAGCTCGAAGAGCTGGAAGTCGTCACCCTGAAACACGGCAGTTTGCAGACCGCCCCAGCGGCGCGCCTGCTGCCGGTGATCCCCAACCCGGGCAAAGTCTTTTGCGTGGGCCTCAACTACAAGTCACACGTTGCCGAGACAAAGCGTTCTGACAGCGAATACCCGTCGATCTTTACCCGCTTTGCCGACAGCTTGTCAGCCCACAACGCTGCGCTGCCGCACCCACGGGAAACCAAACGCTTCGACTTTGAAGGCGAGTTGGCAGTGATCATTGGCAAAGGCGGACGAAACATCACGCAGGCGGACGCCTTCGAACATGTCGCCGGTTATGCCTGCTTCAATGACGCAACGGCACGAGACTGGCAGCGCCATACCCACCAATGGACGCCAGGGAAAAACTTCCCGCTGACCGGCCCATTTGGGCCCTTTATGGCAACGCGCAAGGCTATACCCGATGTGAACAAGCTCACGCTGGAAACACGCCTGAATGGCGCAGTCATGCAGCATGCGCCCTTGTCTGATCTGATCTTCACGCTGCCAGTGATCATCGAATACCTGTCGGGCTTTACGCCTTTGTCGCCTGGCGATGTCATCGCCACGGGCACGCCTGGTGGCGTGGGTGACCGGCGCGAGCCCCCGGTCTACATGAAGGCTGGTGACGTGATCGAAGTCGAAATCACCGGGCTTGGCACTCTGCACAATGTCGTGTCCAACGCGGCCTGAAGAAATTTTCAAATGACAAAACCCAATAACCCGCTGCGAATCGCCGTTGATATCGGTGGTACTTTCACCGACCTCGCCTGTTTCGACGAAACCACCGGCCAAATCTCATTTGGCAAAGCGCTCTCGACCCATGGCGCACTGGTGAATGGCATCCAGAACACAGTCGACGGTGCGGGTGTTGACTTGACCAACGGCTACCTCTTCCTTCACGGCTCCACGATCGCCATCAACACGCTGCTGGAGCGAAGTGGCGCCAAGACGGCTTTGCTGATCACCAAGGGCTTTCGTGACATCTACGAAATCGGCCGCGTCAACCGGCCAGACGCCTACAACCTGTTCTTTTCAAAGCATGTGCCTTTGGTGCCACGGTCGCTCCGTTTTGAAGTCTCGGAGCGCCTGCGTGCCGACGGCTCCCTGCACAAGCCGCTGGACGAAAAAGGGGTGCGTGAACTGGCACGTGAATTGAAGGCCCAGCAGGTTGAGGCCGTTGCGGTCTTGCTGTTGCATTCGTATCGGAATCCTGACCACGAGCGCCGGGTCAAAGCGATTTTGCTGGAAGAAATCCCCGGGGCCTTTGTCACTGCATCGCATGAGCTTTCACAGGAATACCGTGAATTTGAGCGTGTCTCAACGGCCGTCGCAAATTCCTATGTGGGGCCAAGAGTCTCAGAGTACCTTGGAGAACTTGAACAGCACCTGGCAGACAAAGGCTTCAAGGGCGATTTTTACGCGGTGCAGTCCACCGGTGGGCTGTTTCCTGTCGAGCATGCGCGCCGCGACTGCGTTCGCATGCTCGAATCCGGCCCCGCTGCAGGAGTGATTGGTGCCCAGGCCATCTGCGCACAGCTGGGCATGCCGGATTCGATTGCCTTCGACATGGGCGGTACAACGGCCAAGGCAGGCGTCATCAGCGAAGGGCGGCCACTGACAACGGGCAGCGCCCTCATTGGCGGTTACGAGAAAGCCCTCCCGATCCAGATTCCGATGATGGACATCTTCGAGGTGGGCACGGGTGGCGGTTCGATTGCGCGCCTTGAGCTTGGCAATTCCCTGCGCGTTGGCCCCCGCTCTGCCGGCAGCATGCCCGGCCCGGTGTGTTACGGCCGGGGCGGCACAGAACCCACGGTGACAGACGCCAACCTGATCCTGGGCCGTCTGGACGAACATCACTTTCTGGGTGGTGAAATGCCGCTCTACCTTGACCGTGCCACGCAGGCCATGGAGGAAAAGGTCGCCAAGCCGCTGAGCTTGGACGCAACCAGGGCGGCCGACGGCATCCTGCGAATCGCGGTGACCCAGATGTCCCATGCCGTGAAGGCGGTAACGACCGAGCGGGGCCTGGACGCGGGAAAATTCACCATGGTGGTTTACGGCGGTGCCGGACCATTGCACGCCTCCGCCATTGCGCGGGAGCTCGGCATCCGAAAAGTGCTGATCCCACACGCGCCGGGTTATTTTTCGGCTTACGGCATGTTGTTCAGCGACCTGCGTTACGACTACGTTCGCTCGGTATTCCGCCACCTGGATGGTCTTTCTTTTGATGAGATCGAAGCCATCTACAAGGAAATGGAAGACGAAGGGCGCGCCGCCATCGGTGCTTCACAGATCCGCCCGGAAGAACTGGTCTTTGAACGCGCGGGCGACATGCGCTATGTGGGTCAGGAGCATGCGGTCACTGTGGACTTGCCCCAGGAATTTTTTGTCAACAAGGACCTCACAGCGTTCAAAAACCATTTTGATGATGTGCACAAGATTCGCTACGGCACCTCGGCTCCCAAGGAAGCGGCCGATATCGTCAGCTTGCGCGTGACCGTGCTGGGGCGCATGAAGAAGCCACCGCGCAACACCGTTCAGGCGGGCCATGAACAGCCAGATGGCGTCGCTTTGCGCGCACACAAGCCGGTCTACTTTCGCAGCGCGGGCCAATTCGTACCGTCCGCAGTTTACAGGCGCGAACTGCTCAAGAGCGGCAATGTGTTCACAGGTCCGGCACTTGTCGAAGAGCATGCATCGACAACGGTGGTGCAGCCTGGAGACACCGTGACCGTCGACCTTTACGGCAACCTTCAAATTTCTATCGGGAGCGACCGCACATGAGCGCCACAAAAGCACAAATTTCCGCGGAAAAATTGGTAGACCCGGTTATCGTCGAAATTATCCGCAACGGTCTTTTCGCCGTGACGGAGGAGATGAAAACC
>JANMMR010000631.1:0-3223 GCA_031373455.1 Rhodoferax sp. | reverse complement strand
GCCAGCACCGCAGGGTTCAATTCGAGAAGCGCGGTGCCATAGGACTTGTCAGTCGCCAGGCGCAACACGCGCTCATAACCCAGTGTTGTGATGTCCAGCTGGGCCAGCGGCGCCTTGCCTTTGGGCAGGCCGACCAGTCGCCACGGCGCGGGCAGGGTGTCTGCCTTGCTGCTGGAAAAGGCTTGAATCTCCTGCGCATGCAAGGGCGTCGAAAAGAGCGCCGTGAAGAGCGCGATGAAAGGCGCCAAAGCCAGGGCGCCAAACAGAACCCGGCAATAACCGCGCTCAGCGCCCCACGTCATTGAGCGACCAGTCGTAGTCCAGGTTGGAGACCGGGACGGTCTTGGCCCGGAGTTTCTCGCGGTCTGCGGGGTTCGGCGTGAGTTGGTCTGCGTATTTGGCAAACACGTCTTCGAGCTTGCTGAAGCCCTTGTTGCCTTTTTCAAAATCTTCGCGGAACCACTTGAAGATCATGTTGACCTCGAGTTTGCCGTCAGCGTAGCGGTTGCGGGTACGGTCACCCAAAAACCGCACCATGCCGTCTTCGAGTTGCGCGTCCAGCTTGGCCGCTGTGAAGGCCTCTGGGAACAGCGCCGGGCAACCAATGCTGGCGCAGTTCACTGCCACGTGGACACGTGGCTCGCTGTAACGCGGGCGGAGCTGTTCGTGTTCGATCCAGTCGAGGTGGCGCTCTTCGCCCAAGAGCGTGAAGAATTTTTTCTTCCATGGCGCAGAAACGAAGGAGCCCAGGTCTTTGATCGACTTGAGATCGGGGTATTTGGTCAAAATCAGCTCTATCGTAAAGGCGTTGTAGGCGTTGATTAAAAACGCCATTTGCTGCTCGCGGCCGAGTTTGTCGAAGTCGGCTTTGGAGACGGCGCTCAGTGAATCGAGCACCTTTTTCAACTCGGCCCGGTCCGCCGCAAAACCTTTGTAGTTCACGCGGGACTGCTTGTTGTCGGGCAGCCACTTCACGTGTTTCTTCAGCAAACCATCCCAAGCGGAATAATTTGTATCTAGAGAGTTTGATGATTGAGAAAATGAAGTATCAAGTCTCGCATATATTGCAATTCCAGCTACTAATTTTATTGCATTTCTGCGTGTAACCTGTGCATTTTTCATATTAACCTCTTCTCCACACGTGATATTTCTGTACCCAGGCCAATAATTTCTCGGGCTGATGAGCCCGCTTCCATTCTCCGGCCGCGTATTTGTTGGCCTCTGACAGAGTCGGGTAGGTATGGATGGTTCCGAGGATCTTGTTCAGCCCCAGGCCGTGGCGCATGGCCAGCACATATTCGGCCAGCAAATCACCCGCGTGTACGCCCACGATGGTGCAGCCCAGTATCTTGTCTTTTCCAGGCACGGTGAGCACCTTCACGAAGCCGTGGGTTTCACTGTCGGCAATGGCCCGGTCCAGGTCGTCCAGCGGGTATTTCACCACCTCATAGGCAATGCCTTTCTCTTTCGCCTCTTGCTCGTTGAGCCCAACCCGGGCGACTTCGGGGTCGATGAACGTGGCCCACGGAATCACCGAATAATCGGCCTTGAACTTCTTGAAGGTGCCAAAGAGCGCGTTTACCGCCGCGTACCAGGCCTGGTGCGCCGCCGTGTGGGTGAACTGGAACGGCCCCGCCACATCGCCTGCGGCCAAGATGTTGGGGTAAATGGTTTCCAGGTACTCGTTGGTGGTCACTGTGCGGTTGGTAGGTATACCGAGTTCCTCCAGCCCGTACCCCGAAAGCCGCGCCACACGGCCCACCGCGCACAGCAGCGCGTCAAACTCGATGCGGACCTCCTGGCCCTGGTGTTCCACAATGATCGCTTTGGTGCCGTTGCTTAATTCAAAACGCAATGCTTTGTGCCCAGTCAGCACCTGCACGCCGTCGCTGACCAGTGATTGCTTGGCCAGTTCCGACACTTCTTCGTCCTCACGGATCATGATGCGCGGCGCCATCTCCACCTGCGTCACTTCCGAGCCCAGACGCTGGAAACTTTGCGCCAGCTCGCACCCGATCGGCCCGCCGCCCAGCACCACCATGCGTTTGGGAATAGTGTCTAGCTTGAGGAATTCGTCCCACAACGTGTCGCTGGTCACATAACCCACATCGTTGATGCCCGGCAGCGGCGGCACAAAAGGCTGGGCGCCGGCCGCGATCACGATGGAGCGCGTTGTGAGGGTCTGCCTACCGCCGCCGTTCAGTGCAATTTCAACTGTCCAAGGGTTGACGATTTTCGCGTAGCCCTGCAAAACCTCGACGCCCAGGCCGGTGTACCGCTCCACGCTGTCATGCGGCTCGATGGCGGCTATCACGGCATGGATGCGCTGCATCACCGCCTTGAAGCTGAATTGGGCCACGCTGTCGCTCAGGCCGTATTGCGAGCCGTGTTTCATTTGCGCCGCCAGCTTCGCGCTCTTGATCAAGGCCTTGCTCGGCACGCAGCCGTAGTTGAGGCAGTCACCACCCATTTTGTGAGCCTCCACCAGCGTCACCTTGGCCTTCACCACCGCCGCGATGTAGGCAGAAACCAACCCGCCCGCACCGCCGCCAATCACGACCAGGTTGCGGTCAAACTTCTTGGGCTTGAGGTGGTTCCATTTGGCGTACCCCTTGCGCGCCTTCACGGTGTCGACAATCTTTTTCGCAATCAATGGAAATATGCCGAGCAACACAAACGAGCCGATCAAGCCGGGCGACAAAATGCCCTTGAGCGAATCGATCTTGGCCAGCTGTGTGCCTGCATTGACGTAAACCATGGTGCCGAGCAACATGCCGACCTGGCTCACCCAATAAAACGTCCAGGTTTTCATCTTGGTCAAACCCATGACCAGGTTGATGACGAAAAACGGCACCAGCGGCACCAGGCGCAGGGTAAACAGGTAAAACGCGCCCTCTTTCTCAACCCCTTTGTTGATCTCGGCCATGCGCGAGGCAAACTTGTTTTGCACGGACTCGCCCAATACAAATCGGGCCGCGAGGAAAGCCAAGGTTGCGCCGATGCTGGCGGCAAACGAGACGATCAGCGTGCCGATACCGAGCCCGAAAATGGCGCCGCCCACCAGCGTCATGATGGCAGCGCCGGGCAAGGAAAGTGCCGTCACCGCGACGTAGATCACAAAGAAGGCCGATATCACCATGGCCGGCCGCTGCGCGTACAACTCGGCGAAGTTTCCCTGCTGCGCCTTGATGTAGCTCAGGCTGAAAAACCGGCCCAGATCAAA
>JANMMR010000606.1:0-4214 GCA_031373455.1 Rhodoferax sp. | reverse complement strand
TGCACCTTGCCGTCGCGGCGGATAGTGAGGCGCAACATTTTGGAGAGCGCGTTCACGCAGCTCACGCCCACGCCGTGCAAGCCGCCCGAAACCTTGTAGCTGTTCTGGTTGAACTTGCCGCCGGCATGCAGTTCGGTCAGCGCAATTTCGGCGGCCGAGCGCTTGGGTTCATGTTTGTCGTCCCACTTGATGCCGGTGGGAATGCCCCGGCCGTTGTCCACCACGCTGATGGAGTTGTCGGAGTGGATGGTGACCATGATGTCGTCGCAATGGCCGGCCAGAGACTCATCGATCGAGTTGTCAACCACCTCGAACACCAGGTGGTGAAGACCGGTGCCGTCAGAGGTATCGCCGATGTACATGCCCGGGCGTTTGCGCACCGCTTCCAGGCCTTCCAGGATCTGGATTGATCCTTCGCCATAAGCGTCGGTGGCGCCCGCCTGGTTGGTGTCGATGGTGGGCTGGAAGTTGGAGCTTTCCGCCGTGTTTTCACCGGTGTGGACTTTGTTTTCTTCGGACATTGCAATCTTCATGAAGTATTTTTCAAACTCTTGAATGACCAAACCCCCTGGTTCAGGGGGTTTGCGTCTCTCGTCAGGTTCCGGGGGCGCTACAGTTTATATAGCATCAGATTCGCATCGGCATCACGACGTATTTGAAGGTGGCGTTGTCCGGGATGGTCATCAGCGCCGAGCTGTTGGAGTCAGACAACTCCACGCGCACCATCTCCTGCGACATGTTGGCCAGCGCGTCAATGAGGTAGGTGACGTTGAAGCCGATCTCGATGCTGTCGCCGCCGTAGTCGATATCGAGCTCGTCTATCGCTTCTTCCTGTTCGGCGTTGTTGGACGCCACCTTGAGCGTGCCGGGGTCAATGTTGAGGCGCACACCCTTGAATTTGTCGCTGGTCAAAATGGCTGTACGTTGCAAAGACGCCAGCAAGGCCACACGGCCCAGGGTAATGATGTTTTTGTGGTTCTTCGGGATAACGCGGTTGTAGTCGGGGAACTTGCCTTCGACCAGTTTGGAGACAAACTCCATGCCGCCAAAACTGAACTTGGCCTGGTTGTTGGCGAACTGCATCTCGATGGCGCCTTCAGCGTCGCTGAGCAAACGCTGCATCTCGATCACCGTTTTGCGCGGCAGGATCACTTCCTGGCGTGGCACTTCCACATCGAGCGTGGCGCTGGCAAAAGCCAGGCGGTGGCCGTCTGTGGCCACCAGGCTCAGCTGTTTGCCTTCGGCGACGAACAGGATGCCGTTGAGGTAATACCGGATGTCGTGCACGGCCATGGCGAACGACACCTGGCTGAGCAAATCCTTGAGCGTTTTTTGCGGCACGCTGAAGATCGGACCGAAACTGGCCGACTCCTGCACCAGCGGGAAGTCTTCTGCCGGCATGGTCTGCAAGGTGAACTTGCTCTTGCCGCCTTTCAAAATCACCTTGGATGCGCTGGATTCGAGCGAGACCATTTGGTCGGCCGGCATGGTGCGCAGGATGTCGATGAGTTTGCGCGCGCCAATGGTGGTGGCGAAGTTGCCGCTGTCGCCATCGAGCTCAGCCGTGGTGCGGATCTGGATTTCCAGGTCGCTGGTGGTGAATTGCAGTGACGAGCCGGTTTTGCGCACCAGCACGTTGGCCAGAATCGGCAAAGTGTGTCGACGTTCAACAATGCCGGCTACCGATTGCAAAACCGATAACACTTTGTCTTGTGTTGCCTTCAGGACGATCATGTCAACCTCTTCTTTATTTCTTTAATTTAAGTTAGTAGTAGTAGATAAGGGCAGCGCAGAACTGTGTACAGCAGCATTTTCCCCTTTTTTATCAAGCACTTGGGTGGTTTGAAAAGCTGTGTGCAGCCGTGTTTTCTGGTGTCGGCCCAAGGAGGATAACTTCTGGAAATTCATCATTGTTGTGGATAAGTCGGTGTTTTGAGACGATTTATCCCCAGAGTTGTTGTTCCGGCTGTTTTCAAAGTGTTCAACCCTTCAAAGTTTGCTCGAGCACGTGCAATTGCTGGTTCAACTCGGTCATCTGCTGGCGCTCGCCACCAATTTTGCGCACCGCGTGCAGCACTGTGGTGTGGTCACGCCCGCCAAAGAGCTCACCGATCTCCGGCAGGCTTTTTTGCGTCAATTCCTTGGCCAGGTACATGGCAATCTGGCGCGGCCGGGCAATGCTGGCGGGCCGTTTCTTCGAATACATGTCGGCCACTTTGATCTTGTAGTAGTCGGCCACGGTTTTCTGGATGTTTTCAACCGAAATCTGCCGGTTTTGGATCGACAACAGGTCGCGCAGCGCCTCGCGGGCCAGCTGGATCGAGATCTCTTTCTGGTTAAAGCGGGAATACGCCAGGATCTTGCGCAAGGCACCTTCGAGCTCGCGCACGTTGGAGCGGACGTTTTTGGCGACAAAAAATGCCACCTCTTCGGGCATTTCAGTGCCTTCAACACGGGCTTTGTTGATCAGGATGGCCACGCGCATTTCCAGCTCGGGCGGCTCGATCGCGACGGTAAGCCCCGAGTCAAAACGGGACACCAGGCGTTCGTGGATGTCGGCCAGGCCCTTGGGGTAGGTGTCGCTGGTCATCACGATGTGTGATTTGCGCGCCAGGAGCGCCTCAAAGGCGTTGAAAAACTCCTCCTGGGTGCGCTCCTTGTTGGCGAAAAACTGAACGTCGTCGATCAGCAGCAGGTCCAGCGAGTGGTAGCGGTCCTTGAATTCGTCAAAGGTTTTGCGCTGGTAGGCTTTCACCACATCGGAGACGAATTGTTCGGCGTGGATGTAGAGCACCTTGGCGTTCGGGCGGTCTTGCAGGAGTTTGTTGCCCACCGCGTGCATCAGGTGGGTTTTGCCCAGGCCCACACCGCCGTAAATGAAAAGCGGGTTGTACAGATGCCCCGGCGTGGTGGAGACGTGCATGGCGGCGGCGCGGGCCATGCGGTTGGCGGTGCCTTCGACCAGGGTGTCAAAGGTCAAGGCGGTGTTGAGCCGGTTCTTGGAGATGGCCGGGCCTTTGTCGTCGCTGGCATCGGCGGCTTCGTCGGCCGGTAAAAACTCGGTCTCTTTGCGGGAAACATAAGGCCGGCTCGCGGGATCCCGAGGAGCAAGCGCTAACTCAACCGAAACACTCTGGCCGTAAATCTTCTCCAGTAAAGCGGCTATGCGGCCGCTGTACTGGGCGCGCACCCAGTCGAGTTTGAAGCGGTTGGCCACCAGAATCGTGACCTTGGACAGGTCTTCTTCGACCACCGCCGACAAGGGTTTGATCCAGGTGTTGAATTGCTGCTCGGGCAATTCCTGGGCCAGCTGGTCCACACAGGTTTGCCAAAGGCCCTGCCCCGTGCCCAGGCCTGACGCAGCCTGCGAACCGTCGATCTCCTCGCGCATTGTATTTTTCTAACTTTTGTGGATAGATGCATTCTACAGGCTCCCGTGGTGACCAGTTATCAATAAGTTATGCACAATTTTGTGGCGCGCCCTTCAGGGCTTGCCTGGCCGACCCTTCGATGCCGTCTTTTCTTGACCCAATCTCTGAACAGAAAGCCGCAAGTTGTAGCCAAGGCAACAGAAATTTGCGATAATCGAGGGCTAACCTGATTTTGACTTACCGGAATTTCAACCATGAAACGCACTTACCAGCCCTCAAAAATCCGCCGCGCACGCACGCACGGCTTTTTGGTCCGCATGAAAACCCGCGGCGGCCGTGCCGTGATCAACGCGCGCCGTGCCAAGGGCCGCAAGCGGCTGGCAGTCTAAAAGCGGTTTAAACCCGCTTTTTCGGACACCCTCGTGAGTCCGCACCAGGCGCAAAGGCCATTTCCGCCACAGTGCTTCAAGCCCGCGCCTTGACCTGTGCAGCGCCTGCAGACCCGGGAGCAGTTTCAGGCCGTTTTGGCCGGCAAAACCGTGGCGCGCACGCGGCATTTCGCCTTGCATTGCACCGGTTTGCCCCTATTTGAAGCCCAAGCTGAAGCTCAAACTCAAGCGATTGCGACTTCCACAGCAACTGCAACAGCGACCCCAAGCGCCCGGCAAAGCCCGAACCTGTTTGCCCGCCACGACCACTGGGTGGGGGCGATGACGCCCAAACGCTCGGCCAAACGGGCCGTGACCCGCAATGCCATCAAGCGCCAGATTTACAACGTGAGCTCTGATTTGATTCTTCAAACACCGCCCGCAGCCTATGTGGTGCGACTGGCAGCCGGTTTTG
>JANMMR010000572.1:0-4534 GCA_031373455.1 Rhodoferax sp. | reverse complement strand
GGCAATGTGGCCTTTTCGGTGCTGCCGATCACAAAGGTGTCTGGCTTGGCTTTGGCGGACTTGATCATGTCGGCCACGGTTTTCTCGCCGCTTTCGTTGTTGGCCACGATCATCATCGGTGAATCGGCCACGATGCCGAGGGTTACGAAATCATTCACCGGGTCGTATTTGGCGGCTTTCATGATCTTGGGTGTGACCAGCACCGCACCGGCGTGGGCGAACATGAAGGTGTGGCCGTCGCTGGCCTCGCGCACCAGGTTCATGGCGATCATGCCGCCCGCGCCGGGGCGGTTGTCGATGGTTACCGGCTGGCCCCACAGGGTGGAGAGTTTTTCCGCGACGATGCGGGCCGCCGTATCGGGCGCCGTGCCGGCGGGGGCACCCAGTACAAAACGCACCGGTTTATTGGGCCAGGCTTGCGCAGAAGCGAGGTTGGCGCTGGCCAGGGTTACCGCCGTGGCGGTGGCTGCCAGTGACTTCAAAAATAACGCTCGTTTCATGGCTTGGTCTCCTTCAGTTTGTTGGGTTCCATGTGCAAATGGGGGAAAGTTTGAAAACGGAGGGAAGTGGGCGCCATTAAATCAGGCTTCAATCAAGCAGCCATACTTTGAACGCCACCCAGCCCGTGTGCAGCGACAGGCCTTGCACCCACCGCCGACATTTCTGAACGGCCTGTGGCCATGGCGAAGATGGCGCCTATTTCAGCGCTGCTGCGCGCAGCCGCATCTCCGCGCCAGGCAATGTGGTGGTCTGGGCGGACGAGAACCACGTCTGCCCCATACACCGCCCGAGCCGATGCGTCCGGGTAGGCCACCACCTCCAGCGGTACGGCCATCAGCGCGGCGGTTTTGGCCCAGAGGTTTGTAGGCGGCACATCACCGAGCCACAGCAATGTGAAATCCCGCCCGAACAGATCCGGCA
Organism: Rhodoferax sp.; assembly: GCA_031373455.1. GTDB lineage: Bacteria > Pseudomonadota > Gammaproteobacteria > Burkholderiales > Burkholderiaceae_C > JANYCG01. Next base: position 3,613 of record JANMMR010000572.1, on the reverse strand, counting down.
GCGTCTGGCCGGCTTTTGATGTTGGCCAATGCAGTGCCCGGGCGCCCGGGTACGCACTGGGCACGTAGCTGTTGGGCTGGTCTGGCGGAGGCGCTTCGCCGGTTTTGGCCACGATCGGGCTGGTGTAGCGCAGGCCCAGCTGCAAGCCCGGAATGTTGAACTCCGCGCGGGCGTGGGCCAACAAGCGCTCGCCCACAGCTACGCGGCCGCGTTCACCCGAGGGCGTGGCAGCCTCCAGATCGGCCGGCATGGCAACGCGGCCAATGCTCTCGGCCATCGCCCGGGCAAAACCGGTATTGCGGTGGGCGATGGGGTGGCGCTCGGTGAAATAGCTGTCCAGCAAGGCGTCTGGCGCCCATCCCTCTGAGACGGCAGCCAGTTTCCAGCCCAGGTTCACCGCGTCATCCACACTGGTGTTGTAACCCATGCCGCCGGTCGGTGTGAAGAGGTGCGCCGCATCTCCGGCGATGAACAGGCGCCCTTTGCGGAACCGCTCGGCCACCAGCATGAAGCCGGCCGTCCAGGTGCCCGCGTTGAGCACCTCATATCGGAAAGGCACCGGGCTGCGACCGACCAGTTTCTGGAACACCGTGTCGATGTTGACCTCGTCCGGCGACTGGCCGGGCTTCAACTGGATGCCCAGGCCGAACTCGTCGACGCCGTTGATCGCCACCAAAATGCCGCGCATCTCCGGGTTGACGACCCAGCTCTGCCAGGCGCGGGTCTTGAGCGGGCCATTGGCCAGTTGCGTGTACAGATCGGGCGAACGGAAGTGGGTTGACAACATCTGCCCGCCAAAAAAATCGAGCTGTTCCTGGCTGGCGCCCTCGTATTGAACCGCCATCGCGCGGCGCACCAGGCTGCGCGGGCCGTCACAGCCAACGACATACCGCGCTGTAACGCGCAGGGGCTGGCCGCTTTCCAGCTCCGTGGCATCAACGTGCGAGCCGTTGGCATCGCTCATGGCGTCGGTGACCGAATCCACCCGCCAGCCATAACGGCGTGTCACACTCGGGTAACGCGCAACCTGGTCGCGCAGGATCGGCTCGATGTAAATCTGCTGCGCCCGGTGTGGCAGCTCGGGGGTGGGCCACGCGGCTTCGCCATAGTCGCCAAAATTACTTTGGGCCGCAGCCTGCGCGCGCGAGGGAATGCGGAATCGCGCCAGCTCGTGGCCACCGAGCCGGGTGCAGTACATCACGTCTTGCGGGTGGTCGGCAGCGAGGCCGGCCGCGCGCACCAAGTGGGCAAACCCGCGGCGCCGGTAATGCTCCATGGTGCGGGCCGAAGTGGCGTTGGCCTTGGGCAGCGTGGGTGGGCTCTGCTGCTGCTCGATCAACACGCAAGGCACGCCGCGGCAACCCAGCTCGATGGCCAGCATCAGGCCCGCCGGGCCGGCGCCAACGATGGCGACTTCGGTATTCAATGTCGACGGGTTTTCGTCCAAGGCGTGGTTCCATTTATCCGGTTAATGGCCCATGCTAAAAGAAAGCCAGTGCTAACAAAAGAAGGCAAAGTAGTTCTACTGATACCAACCAGGCATCAATTAAGTACCATTTGAGCGCCAACTTTCCCACCCCGGGCCGCCCATGAAACTGCACCATTTGCGAGATTTTGTTGCCATTGCCCAGCACGGCAGCCTGCGCGGGGCGGCACGTGGCTTGGGCTTGGCCCAGCCCGCCCTGACACGCAGCCTGCGTGAACTCGAGCGTGAACTCAACACGTCCCTTGTGGAGCGCCACGCGCGCGGTGTGGTGCTCACCGCCATTGGCCAGCGTTTTCTGGTGCGCGCTCAAAGCGCCACCGAAGAGGTGCACCGCGCCGCTGAGGAGGTGGCGCAGTTGGGCGGCTCGGGCCACGGCACGGTGGCCGTGGCGCTCTCCAGCGCAGCGATGATCGCCCTGCTGCCCGATGCCGCGCGCGCCTTTCGCCGCCACTACCCAGAAGGCCGGCTGCGCGTGATCGAAGGCGTCTACCCGACCATGGAGACGCGCCTGCTGTCAGGCCAGCTGGATTTTTTCATCGGGCCGCGCCCTGAGCGGGTAGACGCCGCCTTGCGCCAGGAGTTGCTGTTTGCCAACGAGCGGGTAGTGGTCGGGCGGCGCGGGCACCCGCTGCGCCAGGCCGGCAGCCTCAAGCACCTCACGGGCGCGGACTGGTTGCTCACCGGCCTGCGCGAGCGCGAGGAGGAAGAATACGACGAGTTGTTCAACACCTACGGCCTGGCGCCGCCACAGACCCGGATGCGCGTAGAGTCGACGCTGGGCCTGCTGAGCCTGTTGTCCACCACCGACGCACTGGTGCTTCTGCCGCGCCAGTGGACCGACGCGCCCATGTTCAAGGCGGCGATCGAGGTGATCCCCGTGGCTGAAAAACTGCTCGCCCCCGACATCGTGTACATCACACGGGCCAGTGTGCCGCTGACGCCCATGGCCGAGCGCCTCGCGCAGTGGCTCAGGCCGGGTGCGCCCCGTGACGTCCCAGGCGGCTGATTTTTTCGGTGGCAGCGCCTTGACGGGTTTGCCCCTTTGGGCAGTGAACGGACACCCATAAATCAAATGCTATTATTTATATAGCTAACTATCTATATTTTTCGTGACTTGGGTGCCAATTTTCTTCGAAAATTTTCAAAATCGGGGCAGAAAACATCAATTGTTAACATGGAAGTTAACAATTCTTCGCGTGGCGTGCACCGCGAGGGCTAGGAGCCAAAGTGCCAATTTGCCAGACTATGGAAAACCGGTCTGAATTCGCGCCGAAACGAAACCCTGTTTGAGGGACCTGCGTGTATGACGCGCATGCACAATGCCGTGTCGAACCATTTTTGAGAGCGTTGATATGTCATCTCGGCCAAACGTCGTGATCATCGGAGGCGGCATTGGCGGCTTGTTTGCCGCCAATGCGCTGGTTGCACAGGGGCTGCGTGTTTCAGTTTACGAACAGGCGTCGGCACTGGGCGAGATCGGCGCTGGTGTGTACGTGACACCGAATGCGGTGCGCCACCTGGAGCGTGTGGGTCTCGGCCCCGCTGTCGAGAAATGGGGCGCCCGGGTTGGCCCGGGCTCCAGCTACTTCCGCCACGACGGTACGTACATCGCACCCGTGCAAGTGACGGACGCCTCGGGCTGGAACGCCAACTTTGGCATGCACCGCGCCGACTTTGTCGGCTTCCTGGCCGCCAACCTGCCCGCCGGCATCGTGCATACCGGCCACCGCGCCGTTGGCTTCGAGCAGTCCGCCGACTCTGCCCGCGTCATCTTCGCCAACGGCACCAGCGCCGAGGCCGACCTGGTGGTTGCCGCCGACGGCATCCACTCCGAACTGCGGCCGTATGTTGCTCCCCCTTCAAAGCCCATATTTCACGGCACCATCGCTTATCGGGGTCTTGTGCCGCGCGAGCGCCTGCCAGACTGGCCGATGGACCACTGGCAAATGTGGGCCGGTCCGTCCAAGCATTTCCTGGTCTTCCCGGTCCGCCACGGCACGATGGTCAACTACGTCGGCTTCCTGCCGGTCGACGAGGAAATGAAGGAGTCGTGGTCCGCACCCGGAGACCCGGCGGTGCTGCGCCGCGAGTTCGAAGGCTGGGACCCGCGCATCGGGAACGTGCTCA
>JANMMR010000535.1:0-8295 GCA_031373455.1 Rhodoferax sp. | reverse complement strand
TGAGCATCAAGTCCGCGACGACCCGGTTCAGGCCGCCTTTTTGAGGGCTTTCACAGCCTTGAGAACATCGTCGACGTGGCCCGGCACCTTGAGGCCGCGCCACTCCTCTTTGAGCAGGCCATCGGCGCCAATCAGAAAAGTGCTGCGCTCGATGCCCTTGACCTTCTTGCCGTACATGATCTTGTTTTTGACGACGCCAAACATGTGGCACATCTTTTCTTCGGTGTCGGCGATGAGCTCAAACGGCAATTCAAGTTTGCTCTTGAACTCGTCGTGGGACTTCATGTTGTCGCGCGAAACGCCGAAAACATTGGCGCCGGCTTTCACGAAATCTTTGTATTTGTCCCGGAACTGCATCGCTTCCGTGGTGCAGCCGGGGGTGTTGTCTTTGGGGTAGAAATACAGCACCATGGCTTTGCCGAGGTGCGAGTTGTTGGTAACTTTGGTGCCGGAGGTGGCCAGTGCTTCGAATTCGGGGAGGGGTTTGTTGACAACTATCGCCATATTAATCGCTTAGGTCCTTCGTGCAAAACTCTGGAGCTGTTTTCGCAGACAGCGTGGGCGTCATCGTCCGGGAGAATCCGGTGCTCACGAGGCGTCACAGGACAGTATTTTACTCTGAAATGCAGCCTGATTCCGGGTTGGGCGCGGGGCTTGGTGATTTTCAGGGAACCCCTGGAGTTTGAGGTTCGATCAACAGGGCCAGCAACACGTCCCGCCCTTCGCCCGCCAAAATGTTGTAGGTGCGGCAAGCGGCCGGGGTGTCCATCGTCTCGATGCCGATTCTTGCCGCATACAGGTTTTTCAGCCATTCGCCCTTGGGGAAAAGGATGCGTTGGCCACTGCCAAAAATGACCAGTTCCGGCTGTTGCTCGGCCAGGCGGTCGAAATGGCCGGCGCCCAAATCTTCAAAACGGGCGCAATCCCAATTGAAACGCTGCCCACGTGAGCCGATCACGACGCTGCCCTGGATTTTTTCGCCGTCCACACTCACCCAACCCGGTCCATAGGCGTTGATGGATTGTTGCGCCGTTTTTTCGGGCTGGAATTTCATGGTGATTGACCGTGGTGTGCTGTGCAAACAAGGGCAGGCCGCCAAGCCAAAGATGCATGTTGCACTGCACTAAATCAGGGCGGAACTGTGGTCAAATTATAGGTTTCGCCCATGCGGCGGCCGCTTTCGGCGGATTGACGTGATTTTCCCGAGAGGCACCAGTGAAAACCATCCAGAAATTGGCCAAATTGGCCAACGTGTTGTATGACATTCGCGGACCCATCATGGACGCTGCGCGCCAGATGGAAGACGAAGGCCAGAAGATCATCAAACTCAACCTCGGAAACCTGGCGGTGTTTGGTTTTGACGCGCCCGAAGAAATCCAGCAGGACATGATCCGCAATTTGCCCAATTCGTCGGGCTATTCGGACAGCAAAGGCATCTTTGCAGCACGCAAGGCGGTCATGCATGAAACGCAAAAGCAGGGCATTGCCGGTGTGACGCTGGACGACATCTACCTGGGCAACGGCGCGAGCGAACTCATCACCATGGCTACCAACGCGCTGCTGGACAACGGCGACGAGTTGCTGCTGCCCATGCCGGACTACCCGCTGTGGACCGCATCCACCAGCCTTTCGGGCGGAACGCCTGTGCATTATTTGTGCGACGAAGCCAACAACTGGATGCCGAATCTGGCGGACATCCGCGCCAAGATCACACCCCGCACCAAGGGCATTGTGGTGATCAACCCCAACAACCCGACCGGCGTGATGTACACCAACGAACTGTTGCTGGAGATTGTCGAGATCGCCCGCGAGCATGGCCTGGTGATCCTGGCCGATGAGGTTTACGACAAGGTCCTGTACGACGGCATCCAGCACACAGCCATCGCCAGCATGTCCAAGGATGTGCTCACGCTGACCTTCAATTCCCTCTCCAAGAGTTACCGCTCCTGCGGTTACCGGGCGGGCTGGCTGGTGGTATCGGGCGACAAAAAAAACGCCGCCGATTACATCGAAGGCCTGAACATGCTCAGCAACATGAAGTTGTGCTCCAACGTACCGGGACAATGGGCGATTCAAACTGCGCTTGGCGGCTACCAAAGCATCAACGACCTGGTGTGCGAGGGCGGTCGTTTGCGCCGACAGCGTGACTTGGCCTATGAGCTGATCACCGCCATTCCAGGCGTGAGTTGCGTGAAGCCCAGTTCGGCGCTGTACATGTTCCCCAAGCTGGACCCCAAGGTCTACCCGATTGACGACGACCGCCAGTTCTTCCTTGAGTTGCTGCGCGAAACCCGTGTGATGCTGGTGCAAGGCACCGGTTTCAACTGGCCGGCGCCCGATCATTTCCGCATCGTGTTTTTGCCGCACGAAGACGACTTGCGCGAGGCCATTGGCCGCATCGCGAAATTCCTGGCGAACTACCGGCGCCTGCACGGCACCGATGTAAAACCGCCGGTGCAGGGCGGCGGCAAAACCAACCCCATCAAATTGGTCGCCAACCGCGCCTGATCCATTCAACCCCTCTTTTCTTCCTGTTTATATTTAGATGAATCCGATTCAAGTAGGCCTGCTGGGCATTGGCACCGTGGGCAGCGGCACATTCAATGTGCTGAAGCGCAACCAGGAAGAAATCCGGCGAAGGGCCGGCCGGGGTATTGAGATCACGATGGTGGCCGACCTCGATCTGGCCCGTGCCAAAGCGGTGGTAGGCGACAGCGTACAAGTCGTCAGCGACGCTCGCGCCGTGATCGCCAACCCGGCGATTGATGTGGTGATCGAGCTCATCGGCGGTTACGGCATCGCCAAACAGCTGGTGATGGAGGCCATTGCCGCCGGCAAACATGTTGTGACGGCCAACAAGGCCTTGCTCGCCGTTCACGGCGGTGAAATTTTTGCGGCGGCGCAGGCCAAAGGTGTGATGGTCGCCTTTGAAGCCGCCGTTGCGGGCGGTATCCCGATCATCAAGGCCTTGCGTGAAGGCCTTACAGCCAATCGCATCCAGTGGGTGGCCGGCATCATCAATGGCACCACCAATTTCATACTCTCCGAAATGCGCGACAAGGGCCTGGACTTCGCTACCGTGCTTAAACAGGCGCAAGCGCTCGGTTATGCCGAGGCCGATCCGACTTTTGACATTGAAGGTGTTGACGCCGCCCACAAGGTCACACTGATGTCGGCCATTGCCTTTGGCATTCCGGTGCAGTTTGACAAAGCTTATGTGGAAGGCATCACCCAGCTGGGCGCGCAAGACATCAAATACGCCGAGCAGTTGGGCTACCGCATCAAGTTGCTGGGCATCACAAAGCGCACAGCGGCGGGTATCGAACTGCGTGTGCATCCGAGCCTGATTCCTTCCAAGCGCCTGATCGCCAACGTCGAAGGCGCCATGAATGCCGTTGTCGTCAATGGCGACGCCGTCGGCACTACCCTGTATTACGGCAAAGGTGCAGGCAGCGAACCCACTGCCAGCGCCGTGATTTCGGACCTGGTCGACATCGCCCGGCTACATGGTGCAGAGGCCTCCCAGCGTGTGCCGCACCTGGCCTTTCAGCCGAACACCTTTGAGCAGTCCAAAGCAGACTCGCCTGTGTTGCCAATGGCCGAAGTTGTTACCAGTTATTACCTGCGTTTGAAGGTGGCCGACCAGACGGGCGTTTTGGCCAAAGTCACGGGCATACTGGCCGAGGCCGGCATCAGCATCGACGCCGTCTTGCAGCGCGAGGCGGACGATGTGGGCGGTGAGGGTGGCGCTGCAAGCGAGCTCGCGGTCGCGCAAACCGACCTGATCCTCCTCACACATGACACGGTTGAAGGCACCATGAACGGCGCCATCGCAAAAATGCAGGCGCTGCCCACCGTGCTGGCACCCATTGTGCGGATTCGCAAGGAAGAGTTGGCCTGATGCGTTACGTCTCGACCCGGGCGGCTGCATCCAGTGCGCCGGACGGCAAACGTTTTTGCGAAATTCTGCTCGAAGGCCTGGCGCCCGATGGTGGCCTGTATTTGCCGGAGTCGTACCCGCAAGTCAGCGCCGAGCGGCTGGACGCCCTGCGCGCGCTTTATTTCAAGGACGGTTACGCCGCGCTGGCGTTTGAAATCCTCTCGCTCTACATCGACGACATTCCGGCCGCCGACCTGAAAGCCATTTGCGCGAAAACCTACACGCAAGACGTGTTTGGCAGCCATGACATCACGCCCTTGAAAAAGCTGGAAGACGGCGTCTGGCTGCAGGCGCTTTCCAACGGCCCCACGCTCGCTTTCAAAGACATGGCGATGCAGTTGCTGGGCAATTTGTTTGAATACGAATTGGCGCGCAAAGGCGAACAACTCAATATTCTGGGTGCCACCAGTGGCGACACAGGCAGCGCGGCCGAATACGCCATGCGCGGCAAAAAGGGCGTGCGCGTGTTCATGACGTCACCGGCAGGGCGCATGAGCCCATTCCAGCAGGCGCAGATGTTTTCGCTGATGGACGAGAACATCCACAACATCGCCGTTGACGGCGTGTTTGACGATTGCCAGGACATGGTCAAGGCCGTCAGCAACGACCTTGAATTCAAGCGCAAATACAAAATTGGCACCGTCAATTCCATCAATTGGGCGCGCCTCCTGGCGCAGGTGGTTTATTACTTTGCCGGTTATTTCCTGGCCACGCAAAAAGGCGGTACGAAGGTTTCCTTCGCCGTTCCGTCGGGGAACTTTGGCAATATTTGCGCCGGGCACGTAGCGCGGTCGATGGGCTTGCCCATTGAACAGCTGGTGTTGGCCACCAATGAAAACGACGTGCTTGACGAGTTTTTTCGCACCGGGGTGTACCGCGTGCGCGGGAGCGTTGACACCCACGAAACGTCGAGCCCGTCGATGGACATCTCCAAGGCTTCGAATTTCGAGCGGTTTGTGTTTGACCTGTTGGGCCGAGATGGTGACAAGGTCAAGTCGCTGTTTGGCACCCGCCTGGCCAATGGTGGCAAATTCGATTTGAGTGGCGACCCCAATTTTTCCGATGCCGTTACGCGGTATGGCTTCGCCAGCGGGAAAAGTACCCACGCCGATCGCCTGGCGACCATCCGCGACGCCTTCGAGCGTCTTGGCGTGATGATCGATACGCATACCGCTGATGGCCTCAAAGTCGCACGCCAGCACTTGAAGCCTGGCGTACCGATGATCGTGCTGGAGACCGCGTTACCGATCAAATTTGCCGCCACCATCGTCGAGGCCCTGGGGCGCGAGCCTTCGCGGCCGGTGCTGTTTGAAGGCATTGAAAAGTTGCCCAAACGCGTGGTCGCGATGAAGGCTGACGCACAGGCCGTCAAGGCCTACATCAGCCAGCAATGCACAGACATCTGAAAGCCACCGCATGAACGTTATTGGCATTGCCGGCTTTTCGGGTTCGGGTAAAACCACCCTGGTGGAGCGCCTCATTCCGCTGCTCAAGGCAGCGGGCAAACGGGTGTCGGTTGTCAAACACGCCCACCACAGTTTCAACATCGATCATGAGGGCAAAGACACCTGGCGCCACCGGGCGGCCGGCGCGTTTGAGGTGGTGGTCGCTTCGCAATCGCGTCTGGCCTTGATGCGCGAATTCGAGCAAGAAGCGAAACTCACAGTCCACCAGGTTATTGCCGAGTTGTACGACGGCGTCGACTGGGTCATTGTGGAAGGTTTCAAAAACAGCAACATCCACAAGCTTGAAGTCTGGCGCACCTCGGAAAACAAGCCGGCGCGTTATGTGAATGACCCGTTCATCGCTGCCATCACAACCGATTCTCCCGACCTGCTGCCCGAACCAACCCAGCTCACGGTGCTGGACCTGAACAACCCCCAAGCGGTGGTTGACTGGATGCTGGGCAACCCCTTGCGCTTCGAATACGACGCCAACATGTTTGTATGAGTGCCGCACCGCAACGGGCGCCGCTGAAAGCGCTGGACGACGCCTTGTTGGAACTGCTCGCGCGCGCGCTTCCGCTTTCAAGTAGCGAGCAGGTTTCGACTTTTGACGCCGATGGCCGTGTTTTGGCTGAAGATGTTGTGGCCATGCTCCAGGTACCGCCAAACGACAACAGCTCGATGGACGGTTACGCGCTGCGCTGCGCCGACGTGCCGGTGGCGGGCACCTTGTTGCCCTTGACGCAACGCATCGCAGCGGGTGCGAGCGGCCAACCGTTGCAGCCCGGAAGCGTGGCCCGCATCTTTACCGGCGCTCCCATCCCCGCAGGCGCAGATGCGGTCGTGATGCAGGAGGATTGCGAAGCAGTCAACGACGACGTCGGTACAGGCTTGGTACGTGTCAACGCGGTGCCTGTCATCGGCCAGTGGATTCGCCGTGCGGGCGAAGACGTCACGCGCGGCTCGGTGGTGTTGCAACGCGGAACCCGCCTGACGCCGGCCGAACTGGGTTTGGCGGCAAGTGTTGGCCGAGACCAATTGACGGTAGCGGGACGGCCCAAAATTGCGCTGTTCTCAACCGGCGATGAATTGGTCATGCCCGGTGAAATCGCGCCGCAAGCCATGAAACCCGGCGCCATCTACAACTCCAACCGGTTTTTCCTGCGCGCCTTGCTGCAACGACTGGGTTGCGAGGTGACTGATTTAGGCATCGTGCCCGATCGACGCGACGCCACTCTGGATGCCTTACGCAACGCCTCCAAAAACCACGATCTGATTTTGACCAGCGGTGGCGTTTCTGTGGGCGAAGAAGACCACATCAAACCGGCTGTTCAGGCCTTGGGCGAACTCAATCTTTGGCAAATCGCCATGAAGCCGGGCAAACCGTTTGCATATGGCACGGTGGGGTCAACCCACTTCATTGGTTTGCCAGGAAACCCGGTGTCCAGTTTTGTTACGTTTTTGCTGCTGGTGCGCCCTTTTTTGTTGCGGCTTCAGGGCGTGCAGGATGTGGCCATGCATGCGGTGTCACTCCCCGCGCATTTCAACTGGCCCCGTGCCGACAAGCGCCGGGAGTTCCTTCGGGTGCGGCGCAATGCGGCGGGCGGGCTTGACTTGTTTCCCAATCAAAGCTCAGGTGTGCTCACCTCGGCTGTGTGGGGCGACGGCCTGGTCGACACGCCGCCGGGCCAGACCATTGCCCATGGCGACAAGGCGCAGTACATCGCTTTTTCGGATTTGTTGTCATGAGAGTCACCGTCAAGTATTTCGCTTCCATCCGCGAAACCCTGGGCATGGGCAGCGAGGTGCTCGAAACACCGGCCACCACGCTTGCACAATTGCGCGACGAGTTGATCGCCAAAGGTGGCAAGCATGGGCATGCGCTGGCACGCGGCAAAGCCTTGCGGGTTGCGCAAAACCAGGTAATGGCGGCTGAGTCCGAGCCTTTGCTGGCAGGGGCCGAAGTCGCGTTTTTTCCACCGGTGACGGGCGGTTGAGTCAGGATTCGCCAATGCCAATCCCCGCTCAATTCACACCGGTTTCCATTCAAACCGGCGATTTTGACCTCAGCCAGGAAGTGGCCGCCTTGCGCGCACAAGACATGCGGGTGGGCGCCGTGTGTTCCTTCATCGGCACGGTGCGGGACCGCAATGCCGGCGCCAAGGGGGAAGTCAGTGCGCTGGAGTTGGAGCATTACCCCGGCATGACCGAGAAATCCATCGAAGCCATGATCGATGCAGCGCACCAGCGCTTTGACATTTTTGCCGCTCGCGTGGTGCACCGCGTCGGCCTGTTGCAGCCGCTTGACCAGATTGTTCTGGTGGCTGTGAGCTCTGCGCACAGGGGAGAGAGTTTCAAGGCCTGTGAATTCCTGATGGACTACCTCAAAACACAGGCGCCGTTCTGGAAGAAAGAAACCACCCCCGATGGCGCCAAATGGGTCGATGCCCGCGTGGCCGACGATGCCGCGATGGCGCGCTGGGGCATTGCGTCGTCCAACCTCGTAGTTGACTAGGGCCTGTTAACACAATCTGAGTCCATCGGCGATCAAGACAAAACTAGGGCGTGTTAACACTAATAGCCAATTGCACGGTTTGATGCGACATTCCAAGAATGGAACTCAACGAACGGCAATACGAGCAAATCAAGGATGCGCTGCCAGTCCAGCGTGGCAACGTCAGCCTGAGCAACCGAGATGTGCTCAACGCCATCCTGTATGTGACAGAACACGGCTGCAAATGGCGCGGCCTGCCCAAACGCTTTGGCAATTGGCACACCATTTACACGCGCATGAGCCGCTGGAGCAAGGCAGGCGTCCTGGACCGGGTGTTTGAGCAGTTGCAGCGCCAGCAGGTTGTGCGCATCCGCATCGAGGCGGTTTCGCTGGACTCGACCAGCATCAAGGTGCAC
>JANMMR010000499.1:0-2417 GCA_031373455.1 Rhodoferax sp. | reverse complement strand
CGGCACCGCCATCGCGGCTTTTCGCAGTTCAGCCACTTCCTTGCGTTTCTGGTCTTCCAGATCCTTGATGAGCTTGCGGGCATTGACAACGTCGGGGTGGCTGTCTGTGAACCGCTGCAGCAAATTGTCAATATTGGTCTTTTGGGCGTTGATCCGGGCGTCAATTTCCGGGGTGGCGACAGTTGCCGCCGATTCCTGGAGCAGGCTTCGGGAAGAAACATTGGTGGACTGCGACTTTTCGGAATCCAGCTGCTTTTTGGCGGCGTCTCGCGCGTTCTCCGCTTCCTTCAACTCAAGGCGCGCCTGGTTCAGCTGGTTGGTCACTTCGCTGATCCGGGTCGACATGTCCTTGCCGTCGGCCGTCTGCGTTTCAATGTTGCGCAGCTTGAACTCTTTCAACCGCGCTTCGGCCTCTTCAAGCTTGATCACGTAACTCTTGATTTGCTCGTCGATGAATTTTTTGGCAACGTCAGAATCCTTGCGCGTATCGCCCAGGCTAGACTCCACAAATATCGACACCAGGGATTGCACGACGCGCTTGGCCTTTTCCGGCACGGAATCCCGGTAACTCATGGTGTAGAGGTTGTCCCGGCCAACATTCTTGATCTGGACCGCTTTAGTTACCTGCTCGATCAAGGCTTCATGAGCTTCCTTTGATTTTTCGCCCAGATCCAGATCGGCCATGCGCACCAGTTTCTCTACATTGGGGCGGCTGATCAGGGTGCGGCTCAACATGGCCACCTGTTGCTCCACATTGGGTTGCACGGCCAAGCCGGACATCAAGGGTTTCAGGATCGACTGGGTGTCAACGTAAATGCGCGCGCTGGCTTCATACTTGTCCGGCACCCACAGCACGACTGCCGCGCCAATCGCGCCCACGACCCAGGCCACGAGCAAACCCGGCCAGCGGTGTTTCCAGACTCCGCGAGCAATGGTCGACAGCTGACTGAGCAATTCATCCATAGGGGAACATCACTTTAATTTCGGCGAATTCGCAGGCTGGCGGGCAGGACACGGCGGTCAAAGTCCGCAGGGGAATCGCCCTCCAACTGGTTCAGAACCAGCCCTGCGGAATGATCAGGACGTCACCCGGTTTCATTTCGACATTGGCTGAAATGTCACCGCGTTTGATGAGATCCTTGATGCGAACCGAATACCGTTTGTCACCTTCAGAAGCCCGGAAAATAGTGGCTCCGTTGCCGTCGGCAAAATCAGTGAGGCCACCAACGGCAATCATCACGTCCAGCAAGGTCATCTTCTGCTTGTAGGGCAAGAATTGCGGACGGGCGGCTTCGCCCACAACGCGAATCTGTTCACTGTAGGGGCCGACAAAACCAGTCACGATCACCGTGACAACGGGATCACGGACATATTTGGCCAAGGCCTTTTCAACGTCACGGGCGATTTCGACCGAGGTTTTGCCCTGCACCAACAATTCTTCGACCAATGGCGTGGTCAACTTGCCGTCTGGCCGCACCGGCACAGACATCGACAACTCGGGATTGCGCCAGACGATGATGTTGAGCGAGTCACCCGGGCCGACGATGTAGTTGTAGCCCTCATTGGCCGAACCCTTGGGTGCCGGCGGATAAGTGGGCCCTTGGGCGCAAGCGCCCAAAACCGACACAACGACAGCAAAAAACGCCCAGCGCGTCCAAATTCCAGCGCGCGAGAAAATATTACTCATGACAGCTTCCATTCTTCAAGGTCAACACGGGACAGAAGCCCGATGATCGATTGATCCGCTTTGAATATAACGCATTTGAACGAAAAACTGATAGCAATTCGGAGCAATGCACCAATTGACGGGTCAACCGAGAAAAAATGCCTGCACGCCTTGATTTTGAGATCGCGCTCCCTCGACTTCCCTAAAATCCACGGCATGAAAAAGATCCTGGTCGTCTGTATGGGCAACATCTGCCGCTCACCCATGGCACAGGTGGTGCTGAAGTCGCTGGCCGTCCGCGATGGCATGGGATCCAGCCTCAGCATTGATTCCGCAGGCACCCACGCCAGCCATTTTGGTGAAAAACCCGATCCAAGAGGTACGGCTACACTGTTGCGCCGAGGCTACGAAATGGGGCGCATACGCTCTCGAAAAGTGAGCGAGCAGGATTTCAGTCGCTTCGACCTGATTTTGGCCATGGACGCGAGCAACCTGGCGGCGATGCGGCAAGTCTGTCCGCCCGAACAGGCCCACAAACTCAATCTGTTTCTTGAATTCGGCGCGCCTGCGGCCAAAACCACCGGCTCAAGCGACGTGCCAGACCCCTATTACGGCAACGCCGCCGGTTTCGAGCACGTCCTGGATTTGTGCGAGCTGGGCGCCCGGCAAATCCTGGCCAACATCAGCAAGATTCCCTGAAAGCCTTCTTGCGTTGGGCTGGCCGCCTCAGACTTTGTGCCTCAGACTTTGT
>JANMMR010000497.1:0-9509 GCA_031373455.1 Rhodoferax sp. | reverse complement strand
CTCATCTCCTTGCCATCGGCCTGCAAAGCGAACTGCGCGTAACTTGCCAGCACGGGCACAGTTACCGCTTCGGTGGCCGAATACCGCTTGGGCAAATAGCCGCCGAGCTTTTTGCGCTGCCCGTGCAAATATTTCATTTCGGCGCTGTCATCAGACGGTTTGAAAAACGCAAGATTGGTGACCTGCTGGTCGCTCATCGGCAGGTTGAAGCGGTTGCGGAACTCGATGAGTTCGTCGTCGGCCAGTTTCATCTGGCTGTGCGTCGTCATCTTGCCCTGGCCTGCGCTGCCCATGCCGTAGCCTTTTTTGGTGTGCGCCAGGATCACCGTGGGCTGGCCCGTGTGGGCGGCAGCGGCTGCGTAGGCCGCGTGGATTTTGACGAGGTCATGGCCGCCGCGCTTCAAGCGGTCGATTTGTTCATCCGTCATGCCTTGCGCGAGGCGCGCGAGTTCTTCGTTTTGGCCAAAGAAGGTGTCGCGGTTGTAACGCCCGTCTTTGGCGGCAAAGGTCTGCATCTGGCCGTCTACGGTGTTGGCGAAAGCGCGTGTGAGCGCGCCCGTGGTGTCGCGGGCGAAGAGACCGTCCCAGTCGCTGCCCCACACCAGTTTGATGACGTTCCAGCCCGCGCCGGCAAAGAGTTTTTCCAACTCGTCGATGATGCGGCCATTGCCGCGCACCGGGCCATCCAGCCGCTGCAAGTTGCAGTTGACGACCCACACCAGGTTGTCCAGCCCTTCGCGAGCCGCTAGCGTGAGTGCGCTCATGCTTTCGGGCTCGTCCATTTCGCCGTCGCCAAACACGCCCCACACTTTCCGGTTGCCGCAATCCTGCAAACGCCGGTGCGTGAGGTAACGCATGAAACGCGCGTGGTAGATCGAGCTGATCGGCCCGATGCCCATGGAGCCGGTGGGGAACTGCCAGAAGTCAGGCATCAGATACGGGTGCGGGTAGCTCGAAAGGCCGCGCGCGCCGACTTGGCCAGACGCTGCGGGCGCTGTGAGTTCCTGGCGGTAGTGCATCAGGTCTTGTTCCGTCAACCGTCCTTCCAGAAACGCACGGGCGTAGACGCCAGGGGAGCTGTGTGGCTGCAAAAACACCAAGTCGCCTTGATGTGGATGGGCGGGCAGCTCACTTTTGGCATGAAAGAAATGGTTAAAACCCACCTCAAACAAATCGGCCGCGCTGGCGTAACTGGCGATGTGGCCACCGAGTTCGCTGGAGCCGCCCAAGTCGGCCTGGTTGGCGCGTACCACCATCGCCAGCGCGTTCCAGCGCATGAGCGAGGCCAGGCGCTCCTCAATCGCCAGGTCGCCGGGGAAGGCGGGCTGCTGGTCTACGGCAATGGAGTTGACGTAAGGCGTGTTTAACTCGGGTTGCCAGCCGGTACGGTGCTGGCGCGCCAGGCGGGCCAACTCGTCGAGCACAAAACGCGCGCGGGTGGCGCCTTGTGTGGCGACGAGTGCCGCAAAAGCGTCGCGCCATTCGGCGGTCTCCTGCGGGTCGGCGTCGGTCTCCTGAGGACCACTAGCGACCCGGAAAGTGGCGGCGGCCGCGGGTGACAAAAGCTGTTGCAAGACAGAAGCGTTCATGTTCGGGGCGTCCATTTCATTGCCTTCACTGTACAAAACCTTGAGCAAAATGTGCTGCCGAAAGCCGTTCAATTTCAATGAAACACCGCATAAGCTGCTTTGTTTCTTAAAATACAAAGCATGAATGACCTCGATACCACCGATCTGCGGATTCTTGGCGAGTTGCAGCAAAACGGCGCCTTGTCCAATGTGGAACTCGCCAAACGGGTATTTTTGAGCCCCTCACCGTGCCTGGCGCGCGTGAAGGCGCTGGAAAAAGCCGGCGTGATCGACCGTTATGTCGCGATTGCCAACGCCGGCAAACTGGGCTTGGGGCTCAACGTATTCATCTCCATCAGCCTCAAGTCCCAAAGCAAGGAAGCGCTGGCCCGCTTTGAGAAACGTGTGGCCGAACACGACGAAGTGATGGAGTGTTACCTGATGACCGGCGACTCTGATTATTTGATCCGCGTGGCCGTGGCCGACATTGGTGCGCTGGAGAAATTCATCCTGAACCAGCTCAGCCCCATTCCGGGCATCGAAAAGATCCGCTCCAGTTTTGCGCTCAAGCAGGTGCGTTACAAGACCGCCCTGCCACTGCCGCGCCGATAGTCAACATGAGGCCGGTGCTTCAGGCGGGTGAAGGCGTGTCGTGGCGCTGCTGCCGCGTGGCGAGTGTGTGCGAATTTTTCACCCGGGGAAGATTTTGTTTGGGCAACACGCCCTTAAGCGCTCGCGGGCTGGCCCGGGCGCCGCTTTTGAGGTAGTCGGCCAGCAGCCACTGGCGGGCAAGAGCCGGGTCAAGTTTGCCCTCAGCGCTCAGGTAGTCAAACAGCGCATCGACCAGCACTTCCGGCGTCAAATGCCCGGTGGTTTGGGTGTGTTGCCACAACCAGTCAGACAGCTCTAGAAAAGCCTGAAACGGCGAAGCTGAAGCGCGCAGCAATTCGCCCAGCGTTTGCATGAACCGCCCCGAGTTGGCGATCAAATCCCAATAACGGGCCAGCCGTGTGAAGCGCTGCATGTCGTCGGCGCTCACCGCAGCGGTTTGTTGCACGGTGTAGGGAGGCAACGGGTCGTACGCCATGCCGAACGCCGCCGTGTGCCGCGCGATGGGCGTGCCGCGCAAGCGCTTCAAGATGCCAAGCTGGATTTCATGCGGCTTCAGGGCATACAGCCGGTCAAACCCTTCGGCAAAACTCTGCAATGTTTCACCCGGCAGGCCGAAGATCAAATCGGTGTGCAAATGCGCGTTTGAATGCTCGACCAGCCACGTCAAATTGGCCGCAGTTTTGTCATTGTCCTGCCGACGCGAAATGCGTTGCTGCACCTCGACGTTGAAACTCTGGATGCCAATTTCAAACTGCAACACACCGGGCGGAAACTCGGCGATCTTCTCTTTGAGTTTGTCGGGCAAGTGGTCGGGGATCACCTCAAAATGAATAAATAACTGCGGGTCTTGGGAATCCCCGGGCGGAGGTAGCCGGTCCAGAAAAAACTGCAGGATGCGGATCGACGCGTCAATCTTCAAATTGAAGGTCCGGTCCACAAACTTGAAGGTACGCGCGCCGCGCTGGTAGAGCATTTCCAGCTCGGCCAGGAAACGGTCCAGATCAAACGCCCAGGCAGTTTTGTCGAGTGAACTCAAACAGAATTCGCACTTGAAGGGGCAGCCGCGCGAGGCCTCCACATACAACACACGGTGCGCCAGGTCGGCGTCTGTGTATTCGGCGTAAGGCAAGGTGATCTGGTCCAGCGGCGGCTGCTCACCAGCGATGATTTTCATCAGCGGCTGCGGGCCATGCAAGAGCGCGCGGCAGAGTTTGGGGAAACTCACATCGCCCCAACCGGTGATGACGTGGTCGGCCAGGTTCACGGCCGATTTCGGGGTGCCCGCTTGCAGTTCCACCTCGTGGCTCACCTCGGGGCCGCCGAGCACGATCCGGATGCCGGGCCGCTGCTGTTTGAGGAGCCGCACCAACTCGCTGGTCTGCGTCACGTTCCAGATGTACACGCCGAAACCAATCACCTGGGGGTTCAAAACCAGCAGCTCGCCGGCCAGCTCCTGTGGCGCGCGCGCGATGGTGAATTCACGCAAAACCGTCTCACTGCGCAGCTCGCCCATGTTCGCCAGCAGGTAACGCAGGCCCAGCGAGGCGTGGATGTATTTGGCGTTGAGCGTGCACAACACGATACGCGCTGAAGCGCTTGAACTCGCAAGGGAAGACATGGCTCGAATTATCGAATGCTATATTTTTAATAGCAATAAACGCATATAATACGTGACTTTATGCCGTATTTTCCTTTGAAAATCGAAAAACGCGCTTGAAATCGTGAATAATTAACATGGGTGTTAACATTTGATGTACTGAGCTAAATGCGCTGGGTTACCAAGCCTGCGCGTTTGCATGCAGCCACTCCCACGCGCCTGTTGCCACCCGGAACTTAAAGCGGCGCAGGCGGCTCCGATAATGCGAACTTACCCACCCTGACCTGATGACCCGCCTCACTTTCTCCGTCAAAACCGCCGCAGCCGCATGGCTGGTGGCCATCAGCGCCTGCCTGCCCGCAGCCTGGGCGCAAGTGGGCAACACCAGCGGCAAGAGTGTGGTCGTCACGCCCCAGGTGCGCGCTGAACTCATGGCCCATGCGCCCGAGGGCGCCGACGCGGGCAAAACCGTTTGGCTCGGCCTGCAGCTCGTCCACCAGCCTGAGTGGCATACCTACTGGAAGAATTCCGGCGATTCCGGGCAACCCACTTCCTTGACCTGGGTTTTGCCCGAAGGCGTGACCGCAGGCGAGATCGCCTGGCCGGCGCCCAAGAAGATCCCGATTGGCTCCCTGGCCAACTACGGTTACGAAAACACCGTGTTGCTGCCGGTGCCGCTGACGGTTTCAAGCACCTTCAAACCGGCGCTGTTGTCGAACGACATCGACATCAAACTCAAGGCGGCCTGGTTGGTGTGCAAGAAGGAATGTATTCCTGAAGAAGGCGAATTCACGCTGAAGCTGCCGGTCAAAAGTTCAACAGCAGCAAATGGCGCAGCGTTTGATGCCGCCGCCAAAGCCAGTCCCCGGCCCCTGGCCAGCCTGGTAGCGGCCGGCACGCCGCCGAGCCGCGCGGTGATTGAGGGCAACACGCTGGCCTTCGAAGTGCAGGGCCTGCCGGTGGCGCTGCGCGGCAAGACGCTGGCCTTTTTCCCCGAAACGCCCGAGGTGATCGAAACCAGCGCGGCTGGAACGCAAGCCTGGCAAGGCGCGGTGTGGCGCGCCAGTGTGCCGCTCGCGAGCCAGCGCAGCAACAGCCCGCAGCTCATGCCGGTGGTGCTGACCGCCGATGTCGACGGCGTGCGGCAAAGTTACCGCGAGGAGTTGAAGGTCGTCGGTAACTGGCCGGTGCTGGCAGCGGCGGTCACGGTGTCGCCCGCACTTGACGCGGCGCTCAAGGCCAACGCGGCGGCGTCCTTGCCGCCGGCTGCGGCGCCCATCGGCCTGATCGCCGCGCTGCTGGGGGCCTTGCTCGGCGGCCTCATTTTGAATTTGATGCCCTGCGTGTTCCCGGTGCTGGCCATCAAGGTAATGGGTTTCGCGCAAAACGCCGGTGACGTGCGCAGCCACCGCACCAGCGCCCTGGCGTATTCGGCCGGTGTGGTGCTGTCGTTTGTGGCGCTGGGCGCGCTGATGCTCGCCCTGCGCAGTGCCGGTGAACAACTCGGCTGGGGCTTTCAATTGCAGTCGCCGGCCGTGGTGGCGGTGCTGGCGGTGTTGTTCACGGTGATCGGTTTGAACCTCGCGGGCTTGTTCGAGTTTGGCATGTGGGTGCCCTCGAATGTGGCCACCACCGAAGCGAAAAACCCGGTGGTCAACGCGTTTTTATCGGGCGTGCTGGCGGTGGCGATTGCGTCGCCCTGCACCGCCCCCTTCATGGGCGCAGCGATGGGACTCGCGGTGTCGCTCCCGGCACACGAGGCGTTGCTGATCTTCGCGGCGGTGGGTGTGGGCATGGCGGTCCCGTTTGCCCTGGCCGGTTTTGTACCGGCTGTGGCGCGCGCGTTGCCGCGCCCCGGTGCCTGGATGGAAACCTTCCGCCGCTTGATGGCCTTCCCGATGTTTGCCACGGTGGTCTGGCTGGTGTGGGTGCTCGGGCAACAAAGCGGCATTGACGGCGCGGGTGCCTTGCTGGCGCTGCTGGTGGCGCTGGCTTTGGTCATCTGGGCTTTCACTTTGAAGGGCCGCAGCCGGGTGGTGGGCGCGGTGCTCTCGGTGGCGTCACTGGCCGCGCTGGCCATGTCGCTGGGCCCGTACGTGGTGCAGCCCTTGCCGTCCGCAACAGCGGTCGCGGTGGGCGAGCGTTGGCAAAGCTGGGAGCCCGGCCGCGTCGACCAACTGCTGGCTGCGGGCCAGCCGGTGTTTGTCGACTTCACCGCCGCCTGGTGCGTGACCTGCCAGGTGAACAAGAAAACCACGCTGACCAACGCGCAGGTGCTGGCCGACATTGACGCCAAAAAAGTGGTGCTGCTGCGCGCCGACTGGACGCGCCGTGACCCGGCCATCACCGCAGCACTCGGGCAATTGGGCCGCAACGGCGTGCCGCTGTATGTGGTCTACAAACCGGGCGCTGCGCCGGTGTTGTTGTCGGAACTGCTGAGTGTGGACGATGTGCGCGCCGAGTTGGCGAAGCTTTAGACTTGCGGTTTTCACCGCCCTTTTCAGCACCCATTTCACTGCCCTACGCGCCACCCATGACGACACCCACCGCCATCGCTTTTCGCGGCATCTGGCCCGCTTTGTTGACACCGCTCACGGCCAGCCTGGACATCGACATCCCCGCCTTCGCCGCGCACAGCCTGCAACTGCTGGCGGCCGGCTGCACCGGTGTCACGCCGTTTGGTACCACCGGCGAGGGGCCCTCATTCAGTGTGGCCGAGCGCATCGCGGCAATTGACGGTTTGATCGCCGCAGGTGTGCCCGCCGGGCGCATTCTGGTCTCAACCAGTGCAGCAGCGCTGCCAGACGCCGCAGCCCTCACGCGCCACGCGGTGCAGGCCGGGTGTTTTGGCGCCTTGCTGCTGCCGCCGTTTTTCCTCAAGGGCGTGCCCGACCAGGGCATCATTGATTTTTATGTGCAGCTGATCGAGAAGGTGGCCGACGCCCGCCTGCGCATCGTGCTGTACCACATCCCGCAGGTCAGCGGCGTGCCGCTCTCGCACCACGTGATTGACACGCTGGTCAAGCGTTACCCGCAAACCATGGTCGGCATCAAGGACAGCGGCTGCCAGCGCGCTTGGTCGCTGGACCTCGCCAAGGCCTTCATGGCGCCTGAGCCAAAGGCGAATGGGTCAGGCATGCAGGTGTGGGTCGGCAACGAGCCCGACTTGCAGGTGATGGCGGCCCAGGGCACGGTCGGCGCGGTCAGCGGCGTCGCCAATGTCACGCCGCGCTTGGTTGCGCGCCTGGTGGCCGAATACAACAGCGCCGGTGCGGCGCGCGACATGGCACGCACGCAGGAGTTGCTGGCGATACTGGGTGGGTATGGCTTGACCGCCGCGTTCAAGGGCGTGATGGCCATCCTTACCGGCCAGCCGGGCTGGCGGCGGGTGCGTGCGCCCCTGGTGGCCTTGAGTGATGCCGAGTTCTCCAGCCTTGCGGCCAAAATGAAAGGGTTCGCGCTGGACCCGGCCAAAGACTGAGCCCGCTTGGTGAGGCCGTTTACCAAGCCCCTTATGGGGTGTAACAAGCCCCGCCGCGACAACCTGGCCGACAAGGTTTAGCATGCCGGTTTCGCTTGACACTGATTGGAGAGTCCCCATGATGACCCGCCACCTGTTCACCCTGTGCCTGGCCACTTTGGCCGCCTCGGCCACGCTGCTGCCCACCGCCTCGGGCGCAGCCCCCGCAGTCGGTCAAAAAGCGCCGGAGTTCACGCTGACAGACACCGCCGGCAAAACCGTGAAACTGGCCGACTTCAAAGGCAAACACGTGGTGCTGGAGTGGAACAACCCCGGCTGCCCCTATGTGCGCAAACACTACGACTCGGCCAACATGCAGGCGCTGCAAAAAGAGGTGACCGGCAAACAGGTGGTCTGGCTGGCCATCAATTCCACCGCCGATTCCCACCCCGACTACCTCACGCCCGCACAGCTGGGCCGCTGGATGGTGCAGCAAAAAGCCGCGCCCACCGCCACCCTCATGGACGAAGACGGCAGCGTGGGCAAAGCCTACGGCGCCCGCACCACGCCGCACATGTACATGGTCGACCCCAAGGGCACGCTGATCTACGCCGGCGGCATCGACAGCAACGCCTCCTACAGCGCCGAGAGCATCAAAACCGCCACCAACTACGTGCGCCAGGGCGTCAACGAGGCGCTGGCCGGCAAACCGCTGAGCAAGGCCGTGACGGCGCCTTACGGTTGCTCGGTCAAATACAAGAGCGGCTCCCCGGCCTGAACACTGCATGGAACAAATCGACGACATCCAGCACATCCTGAAACACCACCGCACCGTGGCTGTGGTTGGCCTCTCGCCCAAGCCGCACCGCGACAGTTACGAAGTGGCCGAGTACATGCAGCGCCAGGGCTGGCGCATCGTCCCGGTGAACCCGGCTGCGCAAGTCAGCGAGATTCTGGGCGAGAAGGTGTATGCCACGTTGGCTGAGGCCGCAAAGGTGGAAAAAATCGATCTGGTCGACGTGTTCCGGCGCAGTGAAGACGTGCCGCCTGTCGCCGACGAAGCGATTGCCATTGGCGCCAAAGGGCTTTGGTTGCAGCTGGACATCACCCACGAAGCCGCTGCCACCAAAGCCCGCGCCGCCGGTTTGCGCGTGGTGCAAAACAAATGCCTGCTGGTCGAGCACCGGCGCGCGCGCTGACGGTGTTGGCGCGTTGAGCACGGCGTCACAACCTGTTGAAACAGCCGAAGTACCGGCGGAACTGGCGGATGAATCGGCGCTGCTGGTTCCCCACGCCGAGTTTCGCCGCGGGCTGCCGGCGGGCCAGTTCCGCGTGATCGTCAACCCCGAGCGCGCACGCAAGTTTGTGCGGCATCGCCTGTTGATTTTGCCGCTCGCGCTGGCGCTCGCGGGCATGGGTGTGGCGCTGGCACTTGTGGGCCACCCGGCCTGGGGCCTGGGCCTGGTGGCCGTGGCGGTGGTCGTCAACCGGCTGATTTCGGCGCAGGCCGCCAAAATCCTGTTGCACCTGGCCAGCCAGGAGGAGCGCACCTACCTGCAGGCCATGGAGTTCGAAATCCTGGAAGTGCGCCGCGCACGCTGAAGGCGCTTGTGGCCTGGCGCCATTTGCCGTGCCCGGGCTGGCACCCAGCCTGTGCGGGGCGGTCCAGGCCGGCGCAGGCTGCGACAATTGGCGCATGAGTCTGATTTCCCCTTACGCCCCGCTGCAAAACGATAGCTTTATCCGCGCCTGCCTGCGCCAAGCCACACCGCACACGCCCGTCTGGCTGATGCGCCAGGCCGGGCGTTATTTGCCGGAATACAAGGCCACGCGCGCCAAAGCCGGCAGCTTCATGGGCCTGGCCACCAACACCGACTTTGCTACCGAAGTCACGCTGCAGCCGCTCGAGCGGTTCCCGCTGGATGCCGCGATTTTGTTCAGCGACATCCTCACCGTGCCCGACGCCATGGGCCTGGGGTTGAGTTTTGCCGAAGGCGAAGGCCCGCGTTTCGCCCACGCCGTGCGCGACGAGGCGGCGGTTGCCAAATTGCAGGTGCCCGACATGGCCAAACTGCAGTACGTGTTCAATGCCGTCACCTCCATTCGCAAGGCGCTCAATGGCCGCGTGCCGCTGATCGGCTTCAGCGGCAGCCCCTGGACACTGGCCTGTTACATGGTGGAAGGCAAAGGCTCAGACGACTACCGCCTGGTCAAAACCATGCTTTACCAGCGGCCCGACCTGATGCACCGCATGCTGCAAGTCAACGCCGAC
>JANMMR010000482.1:0-3490 GCA_031373455.1 Rhodoferax sp. | reverse complement strand
CCTGATCATCGCGATCAGCTCGGTCAGCACGTCTTTCACATCGCCGACGATGGGAATGTCGACCTTGACGCGCTGGGAGATGCTTGATGGATCAATGTCGATATGGATGATCTTGCGTTCGTTCTGCGCGAAATGCTTCGGATTGCCGATCACGCGGTCGTCAAAACGCGCACCCACGGCCAGCAGCACGTCGCAGTTCTGCATCGCGTTGTTGGCTTCGTAGGTACCGTGCATGCCCAGCATGCCGAGGAATTTCTTGTCGCTGGCCGGGTAGGCGCCCAGGCCCATCAGCGTGTTGGTGCACGGGTAGCCCAGCATGTCCACCAGCGTGCGCAGCTCCTGCGACGCATTGCCCAGCAGCACGCCGCCGCCGGTGTAGATGTAGGGCCGCTTGGCCGCCAGCAGCAGTTGCAGCGCCTTGCGGATTTGCCCGCCGTGGCCCTTTTTCACCGGGTTGTACGAGCGCATCGTCACCGTTTCGGGGTAACCGGTGTAGGCCACCTTGTTGAACGACACGTCTTTTGGAATGTCAACCACCACCGGGCCCGGGCGGCCACTGCGCGCGATGTGGAAGGCTTTCTTCATCGTCTTGGCCATGTCTTTGGCGTCTTTGATGAGGAAGTTGTGTTTCACGATCGGCCGGGTGATGCCCACGGTGTCGCACTCCTGGAACGCGTCCAGGCCAATCGCCGCTGTGGGCACCTGTCCGGTGATGATCACCATCGGGATGCTGTCCATGTAGGCGGTAGCGATGCCAGTGACGGCGTTGGTCACGCCCGGGCCGGAGGTGACAAGCGCCACGCCGACGTCGCCGGTAGCGCGGGCGTAGCCGTCGGCCGCGTGCACCGCCGCCTGCTCGTGGCGAACCAGAACGTGCTGGATGGTGTCTTGTTTGTAAAACGCGTCGTAAATGTGCAAAACCGCGCCGCCGGGGTAACCCCAGACGTATTTCACGCCTTCGGCTTGCAGGGCCTTGACGAGAATCTCGCCGCCGCGCAGGTCCAGCGGAGCTGGCGGATTTTTCGCCAAAGCCGCAGCTTGGGCGTGGTTGGCAGCGGATTGCAAAGGCGCAAGCGCGGCAGATTTGATTTCAGCTTTGTTGATTTCCATGATGAACCTTTGTGAATTTCTCTGACGAAAAACCTTGGGTGCTTCTTCCCGAACCCTTTTGGGGCCGTGTCGAAACTTTGGATCCAAGCCATAAGCGCACCACTTTGCGCGCCGAGCCAGGACCCGTTTGCTTTTTGAATTGCAGGCCGGATTATGGCACCGAGCCGCCCGGTTTTGTTGCTTCGCAGCAAATTCTCTGCAGGCCAATGCCATAATTTGTTCAATCCGGCCCGCCGCACCTGCAGGCGCGCCCCTTGCGAAACGCTGAGCGACACAACGAGACATCACGGAACATCGCGCCATGACCGTGCAAAAAATTGGCAACTGAACTGGAACTTTCTGACTTCTTGAAAAGCGTCGAGCGGCGCGCTTTCAAACGGTCGGTCTATCACGTGCGCGACGAAGAAGCCGCGCTGGACATCGTGCAGGACAGCATGATGAAACTCGCCGAGCATTACGGCGACAAACCGCCGGCCGAGCTGCCCATGTTGTTCCAGCGCATCCTCTCGAACTGCACCCTCGACTGGTTCCGGCGCAACAAAACCCGAAAAGCCTTATTCTCCAACCTGAGCGACTTTGAATCCGCCGGCGACGAGGGTGAATTCGACGTGCTGGAAACTTTGTCGGTCGTCGAGGGCTCGGAACGCAATGAAAGCGCCCAAACCACGGTGGAACGCGGCCAGATTTTCAAGGAGATAGAAATCGAGATTCAGGAGCTGCCCGGACGTCAACGGGAAGCCTTCCTCATGCGTTACTGGGAGGAGATGGACGTGGCCGAAACGGCGGCGGCCATGGGTTGCTCGGAAGGCAGTGTCAAAACGCACTGTTCGAGGGCTGTCCAGGCTCTTGGCAAAGCGTTAAGGGCTAAGGGGATCACACTATGAGTTACACAAACCAACAAATTGACAGCTTCCGCTCAGCCCTCGCCATCGAATTGGCGCAGGAGCGTTTTGCGCTGAAACTCACCTCGCGCCTTTCAGACGCGTCCGACTCCCTGCCGCATGACATTTCCGAGCGCTTGCGCGTTTCGCGCCAGCAGGCTGTGGCCAAACGCAAGCTGGCCAGCCTCACCAGCGCCGCCACGGCAACTTCAGTCTCCCATTCCGGCGGTGCTGCCAGCATGACGCTGGGCACCGGCGGCAACGAGCCTTTCAGCCTGTGGAACCTGATCGCCTCGGCTTTGCCACTGGTTGCCCTGATGGTCGGGCTGTTTGTCATCAACAACATCCAGAACGACAACC
The DNA here is from genome assembly GCA_031373455.1 of Rhodoferax sp. Classification (GTDB taxonomy): domain Bacteria; phylum Pseudomonadota; class Gammaproteobacteria; order Burkholderiales; family Burkholderiaceae_C; genus JANYCG01. Next base: position 1,139 of record JANMMR010000482.1, on the reverse strand, counting down.
GCGCCAGTGAAGTGGCCGAAGTTGACGCCGCCTTGCTCACCGATGACCTGCCACCCGCGGCTTACACCGACCCCGGTTTTGTGCAGTTTTTGAAATCCCGCCGCGACTCGGGGCAATAACTTGCCGCGACGGGGCCTGAGCCAATGGTATTGAGGCATCACAGTTGAAGCAACACAGCATGGCCGTTCGCAAAGCACTGGGTGGGGTCGTCGTGAGCCTGGGGCTCGCGGTTGTGGCGCCAACGTTTACTTTCGCCTTCGCCCAGTCCACACAGACCAACCTGGCCCCTGCAACTTCCGGCGCATTCAAGCCGCTGCCGCCCACATTGGCTGGTGCGAAACCGGCAACGCCGGTGGCAGCCACCGCCCCGGCAGCACCCTCCAAACCACTTTGGCAGGAGTTGACGCCCGCCCAGCAGCAATCGCTCAAACCGCTGGGCGCCAACTGGGCCACCTTCAGCGAAGCGCACAAACGCAAGTGGCTGGCCCTGTCCAAAAATTACGCCTCCCTGGCACCCGCCGAGCAGGCCAAGCTGCACAGCCGCATGACAGAATGGGCCAACATGAGCCCGCAACTGCGCAACCAGGCGCGGCTGAATTTCGCCGAGACACAAAAGTTGGCGCCCAACGAAAAGGCCGCCAACTGGCAGGTCTACCAGGCGCTAAGCCCCGAAGAAAAACAAAAACTGGCCGCCAAAGCCCCGCCCGCCCCGGCTGGCGCCACCGCCACCGTGAAACCAGTGCCGCCACAAAAGCTGGCCAACGTGCCCGCAACCCGCAATACCCCCAAAGATGCCCAAAAAGGCTCGGCCATGGCGTCCAACACGCCCCAGGCACCCGGCGTCCACACCAACACCCTGTTGCCGCGCAACCCCGGCGGCCCTGAATCGGCGGTTGGCAAAAATTGAACCCGGGCGGTGCCACGCCCGAAGCAGCGAGCCCGGGCGGCACTACGCCCGGTTTGTGGCGCCGCATGGCCTGTTGGACCTATGAGGGCCTGCTCATGTTCGGCGTGGTCTTCATCGCCGGTTACCTCTTCGGTACCCTGAGCCAAACCCGCAACGCGCTGGACAACCGGCATGCCCTGCAAGCCTTCTTGTTCGTCGTCTTTGGCATCTATTTCGTGTGGTTCTGGTCAAA
>JANMMR010000467.1:0-1514 GCA_031373455.1 Rhodoferax sp. | reverse complement strand
ACAGCGCGAAGATGTAGCGGCACTCACGGCAGACTTGGCCACGGCTTTGCTCAAGCCCGAAGAAGTACCGACCTGATTTTTATGCAACTCGGCGACGCGCGCTCGGGCAAACTGGCTGACAACATCGCCGGTTTTGGTCGAACCTTGCGCCGCGCAGGCGTGCGGGTGGACGCCTCGCGCATCGCATTGGCGGTTGAGGCGACCCAAGCCGTGGGTCTGGCGCAAAAAGACGACGTGAGCGCCGCGATGGAGGCCGTGATGGTCAGCCGCGAGCAAGATCGCCTGGTCTTTCGCGAGCTGTTTGACGCCTACTTCCGCAACCCCGATGTGGCCAACAAGCTGCTCGCGCAACTGTTGCCGAGTTCCGAAGGCAAAGCCGAGCCCAACAAACGCCGGCCGCGCGTCAATGAAGCCCTGGCGCCACAAAAAGCCTACGGCAAAGAGTCCAAACCGAAACCCGAAGACAAGGAGCTCGAATTTGACGCGGCCATGACGGCAAGTGACATGCAGCGCCTCAAACACGCCGACTTCAATTCGCTCTCGGGCGCCGAGTACCGCCTGGTCGAGCAACTCGCGCGAGACGTGAAGCTGCCCTTGCCGCATTTTGACGCCCGCCGCCTGCGCCCGGCGGTGCGTGGCGCGCGGGTGCATTGGCCCGGCGTGATGCACGAGGCCGCGCAAACCGGCGGCGAGCTGGTGCGCCTGCCGCGCCTGCAGCGGCGTGTGCAGCCCTTGCCGCTTTTGGTGCTGGTGGATGTGTCGGGCTCGATGGAGCGTTACGCGCGCCTGCTGCTGGCGTTTTTGCACGCCGCCACGCGCCGTCACATCAGCGGCAATTTCCAGCGCGACGTTTTCGCCTTTGGCACCCACCTCACCGACCTCACGCCCGCGTTCAAATACGCCGATACCGACGAGATGCTGGCCCACGCCAGCGCCTTGATCGACGATTTCGCCGGCGGCACCCAACTGGGCGAATCGCTGGCTACGCTGCGCCAGCAGCATTCGCGTCGCCTGGTCGGGCGGCGCACGCTGGTGCTGGTCATCACCGACGGCCTGGACACCGGCGAGCCGGAAGATCTGAAACGTGAACTCGCCTGGCTGCGCCGGCGCTGCCGCCGCCTGCTGTGGCTCAACCCGCTGTTGCGTTTCGACGGCTACAGCCCGATCGCCCGCGGCGCCGCCGTGTTGCACAGTCAGGCCCACGGCATGTTGGCGGTTCACAATGTGAGCAAGTTGCAGGATCTGGCCACCAGCTTGGCCGAACTGATGAAACGCTGACACCGCGAAACAACCACACAACGACACACTGAAACGAGGGAAACACCATGGACATGCAAGGCAGCCGCCAATTGGCAATCACCCAGCAACAGGCTTGGGACGCGCTCAACGACCCGCAGGTGCTCAAGGCCTGCATTCCGGGCTGCGACAAGGTCGAGCCTGCGGGCGAAAACCAATACAACATCGGCATGGCCGTGAAAATTGGCCCGGTGTCGGCCAAGTTCGCCGGCAAGATC
>JANMMR010000457.1:0-3432 GCA_031373455.1 Rhodoferax sp. | reverse complement strand
ATTGCCACTGGCGCAGCATGGGGATGCGCGGCGGGTTGACCACGCCATGCCACACGGTGGCCATGCTGCCGACAATCGTCGCGCCCACGAGTACCAGTACAAAGGGCCCCTGCGCGTTTTCAAACACACACACCACACGTTCGTTGCGGGCAAAAAGCCCTGGCACGCCCCGCGCGGTGACAGGGTTCACCGAGAACAAATCGCCCGGCACATACAACATGCGCGTCAAGCGCCCGTCACACGGCATGTGGATGCGGTGGTAGTCGCGCGGGCTCAGGTACAAGCAGGCGAAATAGCCGTCTTGAAACTGCGCGGCCAGGTCTTTCTCGCCGGCCAGCAGCGCTTCTGCGGAATAACGATGGCCCTTGGCCTGGAAAATCTGGCCGGCCTCGATGCGGCCAAACTGGCTGATGGCACCGTCTACCGGGCAGATCAAGTCTGCCGCCGCCAAGGGCCGCGCGCCGTCTTTGAGCGCACGGGTGAAAAAGTCGTTGAAGGTGGCGTAACTGGCGGTGTCCGGGTTGGCCGCCTCGGCCATGTTCACGCCGTATTTTTTGACGAACCCGTTGATGATGCGGGTGGTGATTGCGCCACGCGGATGTGACGCCACCCAGCCGGCAAATGCCGTCAACGCCTGTTTGGGCAAGAGGTATTGCGAGAGAACTTGAAGACGTTCGGACAAGGAAACCTCTTGGGTGGCCGGGGTGGAGAATCGAGGCGGATTGTAAAGGCGGGTGACTGGCGTACAGTTCAGCCATCACGTCCCATTGGGTGTCACAAAAGGCACCCCGACCGATGTCACCATGAACGCGCCACTGACCACCGCCCAACAGGAGCAGCTCGAAAAAACGGAGCGCATTGCGCTCATCCGCAAGGGGCTGGCACCGCACCTGCCCGCGCATGCCCTCCTTTGGCAACAAGAAGACACCACGCCCTACGAGTGCGATGGCCTCACGGCTTACCGGCAGCGCCCGCTTTTGGTGGCGCTGCCCGAGACGGACGCGCAGGTGCAAGCGGTATTGCGGACATGCCACCAGCTCCAGGTGCCGGTGGTCGCGCGCGGCGCGGGCACCGGGCTCTCGGGTGGGGCAATGCCGCACAAGATGGGCGTCACGCTGAGTCTGGCCAAGTTCAACAAAATCCTGAAGCTCGACGCTTTCAGCCGCACGGCCGTGGTGCAGTGTGGCGTGCGCAACCTCGCCATCTCCGAGGCGGCGGCGCCCTTGGGCCTGTATTACGCGCCCGACCCGAGCAGCCAGATCGCCTGCACCATCGGCGGCAACGTGGCCGAGAACTCGGGTGGCGTGCATTGCCTCAAATACGGCATGACGCTGCACAACGTGCTCAAGGTCAAAGGTTTCACCATGGATGGCGAGCCGGCAGAATTTGGCTCCGACACGCTGGACACACCGGGCTACGATTTGCTCAGCGTGGTCATCGGCTCCGAAGGCATGTTGGCGGTGACGACCGAAGTCACCGTCAAACTCGTGCCCAAGCCACAATTGGCGCGCTGCATCATGGCCAGTTTTGACGACGTGCGCAAAGCCGGCGATGCGGTGGCGGCAGTCATCGCCGCAGGCATCATCCCGGCGGGCCTCGAGATGATGGACAAACCGATGACAGCCGCCGTGGAAGACTTTGTGCACGCTGGTTACGACCTGACCGCAGCGGCGATCTTGCTGTGTGAAAGCGATGGCACGCCCGAAGAAGTGGAAGAAGAAATTGGCCGCATGACGGCGGTGTTGACCGCCTCGGGCGCGACAAAAATTGCCGTAAGCCAAAACGAAACCGAGCGCCTGAAGTTCTGGAGCGGCCGCAAAAACGCCTTCCCCGCCAGCGGCCGAATCAGCCCGGACTACATGTGCATGGACAGCACCATTCCGCGCAAACGCCTGGCCGACATCTTGTTGGCGATTGCCGAGATGGAAAAAAAATACAACCTGCGCTGCGCCAACGTGTTCCATGCGGGCGACGGCAACCTGCACCCCTTGATCCTCTTCGACGCGAACGACGCCGACCAGTTGCATCGCGCCGAGCTTTTCGGTGCCGACATCCTGGAAACCAGCGTGGAAATGGGCGGCACGGTGACCGGCGAACACGGCGTGGGCATCGAAAAACTCAACAGCATGTGTGTGCAGTTCACGGCTGCGGAAAACGAGCAGATGTTTGGCATCAAACGCGCCTTTGACCCGCTGGGCCTCTTGAACCCCGGCAAGGTTATTCCCACCCTGAACCGCTGCGCTGAATACGGCAAGATGCTGGTGCGCGGCGGCAAGATTTCGCACCCGGATTTGCCACGGTTTTGATCGGGATGGTCCATGGTCCAGCCTCAAAACGGGCGGGCGGATGACGCCGGGCCCCACGCATGCCCTCTCCTGAGACAAAACCAGACCGGTTGATCTTTCTGGACTGGGTGCGCATCCTGGCTTTTGGCCTGCTGGTGCTCTACCACGTGGGCATGTATTACGTGAGCTGGGACTTCCACATCAAAAGCCCGCATGCTGGGAGTGCCATCGAGCCTTTGATGCGCCTCACCAACCCCTGGCGGATGGACTTGCTGTTTTTGGTGTCGGGCGCCGCCACATCATTCATGGTGCTGCGTGACGGCGCCAGCGGCCTGCTGCTGCGCTCGCGGGCCAAGCGGCTGCTGATCCCGCTGCTGTTTGGCATGCTGGTCGTGGTGCCGCCGCAGACCTGGCTGGAGGTGATGCAAAAACACCAGTACACGGGCAGCTACGGCGATTTCATGACCCTGTATCTGGCGGGGCACAAGGGATTTTGCGATGCCGCAGGCAAGTGCCTGCTCTTGCCAACCTGGAACCACCTGTGGTTTTTGCCGTACCTGTTTTTGTACACCGTGCTGCTGTGGCTGGGGCTGCGCCGTTGGCCTGCCATGCTGGAGCGGCTGGGCACTCTGATCGCCCAGGCTTTGCAGGGTTTTGGACTGCTGGCGTGGCCCACGCTTTACCTCGCGCTGACGCTGTTGCTGCTGCGAAAAAGCTTCCCGCAAAACTATTCGGTATGGGGCGACTGGTTTTCCCACAGCCAGTACCTGGCGGTATTCCTGTTGGGCGCGGTTTTGGCTCAGTCGCCAGACCTCTGGCGGCAAATGGTGCAATGGCGTTGGCCTGCCCTGGCGCTGGCTTTGGCCGCGTGGTTGACACTGGTGCAAGCGCCTTGGCTGGCACGCGAGGCGCAACTGCCCATGCGCAGCATCGGTCCGTGGGCCTATAGCGTGCAGCAGTGGTGCGCCATCGTCGCGGCGCTCGGTTTTGCGCAGGTTCACTTGAACCGCGACGGCCCAGCCCGCCGCTATTTGACGGAGGCCGTGTTCCCGGTGTACATCCTGCACCAGACGCTGATTCTGCTGCTGGCGCACAGCTTTGCGCCGCTGGCGCTGAACCCTGTGCTGGAAGGCAGTCTGCTGGTTGG
>JANMMR010000445.1:0-3625 GCA_031373455.1 Rhodoferax sp. | reverse complement strand
CCGTGAGTTGCGCCACGAGTTCCGTCATGTCGTCGTTCCACTGGCGGCTCATGGTGTTGACTGCACTGTCTGGCTCGTCAAAGGCGACGGTGGCCACTTTTCCGAATGATTCTTCGTTCAGTTCGTATCTGATGTTCTTCATTGTTTTCAGAATGTAATAAAAATAATAGCAATAAACCTATTAAATACGTGACTTAATAGGTTAAAAAATTCAACAAATATTGAATAAATAAATATTCAAATGCGCTCCACAATTGTCGCAATGCCCATGCCGCCGCCCACACACAGGGTGGCCAGGCCATAACGCAGCTTGCGACGGTGCAATTCGTCGATCACGGTGTTCAGAATCATCGCGCCGGTGGCTCCGAGCGGGTGGCCCATGGCGATGGCGCCGCCGTTCACGTTGACCTTGTCGTGCGGAATCTTCAGGTCTTGCATGAAGCGCAGCGCCACGGCGGCAAAAGCTTCGTTGATTTCGAAGAGGTCGATCTGGTCAACCGTCATGCCGGCTTTGGCCAAGGCCTTGCGCACGGCGGGCATCGGGCCGGTGAGCATGATGGTCGGATCTGCGCCCGAGAGCGCCACCGCCACAAGGCGCGCACGCGGCGTGACCCCATGCGTTTTGCCGGCGGCTTCGGAGCCGATCAAAACGGCCGCAGCGCCGTCCACAATGCCGGACGAATTGCCGGCGTGGTGCACGTGGTGAATCTTGGCCACTTGCGGGTAGCGCTGCATTGCGACTTGGTCAAAACCCATCGCGCCCATTTGTTCAAAGGCTGGTTTAAGCGAACCCAGGCCTTCGAGCGTGGTGTGGGGTTTGATGAACTCGTCTTGGTCCAGGATGGTTTGGTCCAGGAAGTCCTTGACGGGAACGATCGAACCGGCGAAGTAGCCGCCCTCACGGGCCTTGGCCGCGCGCTTTTGCGATTCCAGTGCGAAGCCGTCCACGTCATCGCGGCTGAAGCCATACAGCGTGGCGATCAGGTCGGCGCTGATGCCCTGCGGCACAAAATCAGTGCTAAGGCTGGTCTCGGGGTCTTGCGCCCAGGCGCCGCCGTCGGAGCCAATCGGCACGCGGCTCATGCTTTCCACGCCGCCGGCCACCACCAGGTCTTCCCAGCCCGAGCGCACCTTTTGCGCGGCCATGTTCACCGCCTCCAGGCCCGAGGCGCAGAAGCGATTGATCTGCACCCCGGCGCAGGTGAAGTCCCAGCCGGCCTTGAGCGCGGCCACCTTGGCGATTACCGAGCCCTGCTCACCGACCGGGGAGACCACGCCCATCACCACGTCGTCGACCTGGGCGGTGTCGAAATCATTGCGCCGCTGCAGCTCGGTCAATACACCCGCCAGCAGATTGACGGGTTTGACTTCGTGCAGGCTGCCGTCTTTTTTGCCCTTGCCGCGCGGGGTGCGGATGGCGTCGTACACATAGGCTTCGGTCATGGCGGTACTCCAGAAAAATGGCAAATGGGGTTGGGTGGGTGACAGGTCAAAGTCGACAAACAGTGTATTCTTTTCAGGTCAGAAACAGTTGCCTCAACCAATACACGCAGTCCAGCACGCGACAGCTGCCCAGAAAGCCCGCCAATGATTGAAAGAACACTCTTCTCCCCCGAACACGAAGCCTTCCGCGACAGCTTTCGCCGCTTTGTCGCCAAAGAGATCGCGCCCTTCCACGAGGCCTGGGAAGAGCAGGGCTATGTGGACCGCGCGGTATGGAACAAGGCAGGCGAGAACGGCTTTTTGTGCATGACCATGCCGGAAGAATACGGCGGGGCAGGGGCCGACAAACTCTACAGCGTGATCCAGATGGAAGAGCTCAGTGGCGCCGGTTTCAGTGGCATCGGTTATGGCCTGCACAACGAAATCGTCGCGCCCTACATCCTGCGTTACGGCACCGAGGCGCAGAAGAAACACTACCTGCCCAAATTCGCCAGCGGCGAGATGATTGGCGCCATCGCCATGACAGAGCCCGCCGCCGGTTCTGACCTGCAGGGTGTCAAATCCACAGCGATCAAGCAGGCTGACGGAAGTTATGTGCTCAACGGCAGCAAAACCTTCATCACCAACGGCTGGCATGCCGACGTGGTCATCACCGTCGCCAAAACCAACCCCGCCGCAGGTGCCAAAGGCACCAGCCTCATGATGGTTGAGCGTGGCATGAAGGGCTTCAGTGTGGGCAAGCGCCTGAAAAAACTGGGCCTCAGGGCGCAAGACACCTCCGAACTCTTTTTTGACAACGTGCATTTGAGCGCTGACGCCGTGCTGGGCGGCCTGGCGCAGGAGAACCGCGGTTTCATCTGCCTGATGGAACAGTTGCCCTGGGAGCGCCTGCAAATCGCCATCGGCGCCATGGCGGCAGCGCAGGCGGCGATTGACTGGACGGTGGCCTACGTCAAAGACCGCAAGGTATTTGGACAGCCAGTGGCCAGCTACCAGAACACGCGTTTCACGCTGGCCGAGCTGCAAACCCAGGTGCAAATCGGCCGTGTCTTCGTGGACAAATGCACTGAGCTGCTGCTGCAGGACAAACTCGACACCGCCACCGCCAGCATGGCCAAATACTGGTGCAGCGACCTGCAATGCAAGGTGATGGACGAATGCGTGCAGCTCTTCGGCGGCTACGGCTTCATGTGGGAATACCCCATCACCCGCGCCTACGCCGACGCGCGTGTGCAGCGCATTTACGGGGGGACGAACGAGATCATGAAAGAGGTGATTACGCGGGCGATGGGGTTGGGGAAGTAGGTTTTCAAAAAATATAGATTTATATATAATTGTCTGATGCCATCAGAAAAACCGCTTGAATGGGCCGGGTCGTCCAAGCGCGATTTGTTGGGTTTCCCGGAGGTGGCGCGACGCAATGTGGGTTACGCACTGGGCTTGGCCCAGTTGGGTGGCAAACATCCAGCTTCAAAGACCTGGCATGGTGAAGGGCCAGGTGTGTTCGAAGTAGTGGAGTCGGCGGAAGGCAACGCCTACCGTGCGGTCTATACGGTTCGCTTTGCAAAGGCTGTTTATGTGCTGCATTGCTTTCAAAAAAAATCACCAACCGGAATCAAGACAGCAAAGACCGACGTAGACCTGATTCACCAGCGGCTGAAAGCCGCACAGCAACACTATGAGGCGCACCATGGGTAAAAAGACTGAACTGAAACCGGATGAAGTCGTATTTGAGCGCAGCAGCGGCAATGTGTTTGTCGATCTGGGTCTGCCCGATGCTGAAGAAAACAAGACCAAACTCGTTTTGGCTTTGCGGCTGAACGAACGCATCAAGGCGCTGGGTTTGAAACAGGCAGAGGTTGCCAAACGCCTGGGAATCGCCCAGCCCAATGTGTCCGCCTTGACAAACTATCGGCTGGACAACTTTTCATCTGAAAAACTGATGGAGTTTTTCAACTCGCTTGGGTATGACGTGGATGTCTTGATTCGGCCTGCTATGCCGAAGCGCAGGGGTGCGATGCAGGTTTTGATGGCTGTTTGATGCTCAAACCGCAAAACAAGTTGGTGGAGGTCGAATTTCTAAAACGAGAGATTCAATGGGTATAACTTATGGCGATCAATCCTCAATCTTCAAACTCACTGATCTCCGCCGGTCATGACGCACCTATCAAAAGTCAGGGTG
>JANMMR010000440.1:0-5371 GCA_031373455.1 Rhodoferax sp. | reverse complement strand
AAGGCGTTGGAGAACCAACCGGATCTGTGGTGCAAGTTCAGCGAAAAGTACATCAACTGGAGACAGTTGGAGATTTTGGCAGGTGCGTGCGCAAATTCAGGGGCACCGTGCGCGGCTGGGCTAGATTTCAAATAATTTATTATTAGATTATTTACTGTAATTTTAAGCCTGTTAAGTCACGAATTGATTTAATTTTTTGCTATTATTATTGATATATTTTTGTATACTAATTGATCTAATTTAAATATAAAATTCATTATAAACAGAGCTTCCATCCGTCTGCGAATAATTCGACTGGTGATACCTGAAGGTAAACCCGTCAAGCCGCATCGGCTTTGCGCCTCGTCAGCCACAACCACACCGCAGCCAGCGCCATGACAGCGTAGTTCACCGTGGCAAACCAGGGCGTGTTCCAGGCGATCCCGTCAAACCCGCGCTGCGTGATCGGGTAAAAAATCGGTACCGGGTAAAACGCGCTGGAATGCGTGAACACGTCAATGACGATGTGCAGGCACCAGCTCGCCAATGGCAACCACAACTTGCGTCGCCATGGCCAGGCCACCAGCGCGACGGCGCCCAAAACAATCAAGCTGTGCATCATGCAATGGAGGTGGTGCGACCACATAGCCACCCATTGCGGCAACACCGGTTCGGTAGCCAGTGTGGCAACCGAATAGGCCATGGCCTGCGCCCAGGTACCGTCCCCCACGGCCACCCAGGCCAGCACCGGCAAACCATGCACCAGGTCTGGCAGCACCGATGCCGCAACGGCAGCACCTGCGGCAACGCTGCCAATCGGCAATCGGCGGTGCAAGGCCACCACACCCACGGTGGTCCACAAGGCGTGTGCGAGCAAGTCCATGCAAGCAGTTTAGGGCCTTGTCATCCCCTGTCGAGTCCCCACGTTAAGGTGGAGCCCGATCCCGGGCGCTGGAGGATTCAACCCATGTGGAAACGCGTTGCCGTGATTTGGACACTCGTCAGGTCTGACGCCCGTCAGCTCTGGAAAGCCCTGCGCCATCCGCGGTCACCCGGCTGGCTGAAGTGGGGAACGGCAGGCATTTTGCTGTACCTGGTGTCCCCCATCGATTTGATCCCCGACGTGATTCCGTTCCTCGGCGTGATGGACGACATCATCCTGGTGCCGCTGGCCATCCGATGGCTGTTGAAGAAACTGCCGCAACCCGTGTTGCAGGACATTGCACCTTCAGGCCACCCGCTGCCAGAACCACCAAACCGCCAGTAGGGTCAACAGCTGCGAACCACGGCGCACCACCAGACCGTGGTACCAGGTCTGGTTGACGACCAATTGCGACACGAGAACCCAGGCGCTCACCGCCATCAACTGCCCAGCCTCAATGCCCAGGTTGAAGCCGGCCAGCGCGTAAGGCAACAGCCCTTGCGGCGCAGCGGCCTCCTGCAACAAACCGGCAAACCCGTAGCCGTGCACCATGCCAAAACCCAGGGCCAGCACGTCCGTGCGCAAACCTTTGACGGGCCACAGGTTCAGCATGGCAGTGGCCGCGATAGACAGTGCGATCACCGGCTCCACCCACTGTGGTGAGGCCGTGGTCCACCCGAGAGTTGCCAGCACCAGCGTCACGGAATGGCCGATGGTGAACGCGGTAATCGTGCGCAGCAGGTTCATCCAGACAGCGCGCCGATCTTTGTCCGCAGGGCTGCCGCTTTCACTGACGCGCCCCGGTGACGGCGTTGCCATTGCGCGACCCGGATTGAAGCGCAAACTCAGGTGCAGCGGCAGCACCAGGGCCAGCAGGAACGCCAGGTGATCGTAACCTTCCAGCAGGTGGTGAACGCCGAGCGAAAAATAGTCTTGCAAAGCCGCCCACCGGCCACCTGGCGCCGGCCGACCTGCCGCGCCTTGACCGGCGTTGCCCGCAGCGCCGGCAATGCTGGCTGGTGCAGCGTTTCCACCCAGGCTGAACGCGTTGCCCTGCTGCGGCGAGACAGTGGTCAAAAAATCCTTGCCCGCAATCTGCCCGGCCATCAGCAGGCGATGGTTGGCATCTTGCGCCTTGAACAAGGTGTATTCGAAACCCTGTGGGCTTGAGGCGGGGCATACGGCTTGCGCTGCGAATTGCAGGTAGGCACCGTCGCTTCGGCGCTCGGCGCCCTTGAACTGCCACGCCAGGCGGCAGGCATTCGCATCGGGTGCTGACAGTATGGCGGTTTGGTTCAGCAGGGCCAGCAAGGCAGGCGTGGCGGTCTTGACTTCACCCCAGGTCACCTTGCCATCGGCGTTGGCGTCTACGGCAATGGCCAGGTCAAGGTCTTTGATGGCCACCGACAACTCAAACCGCAATTCCCGCTTGCCGTCGCCACCGGCTGCGTCCCGCACATCCAGGTAGGCATCGCTGCCCTTGTGGGCGTAGGCCGAGCCTGCGCCGCACAGCATCAACAGCAGCATGCACGCCCAAGTCTGAAGCGCCTTGGCAACGGGCTTCATGGTGCCGCCTTGCTGACCAATCGGCCGCTTGCGGGGCGATTCGCATCCAGACGCGAATCTTTCAGGCCGGTCTTCGTCCACTGGGTTGACAACTCGGCCATGGCGGTTTTGTCACCCGCCGCCTGGGCGCATTGCAGGGCCAGCCACCAGTCCACTGGTTCACGCTGCAGCACCAAATTTTTGCGGGCCAAGGCCAGGGCGTGTGGCGCGTCGTCTTCCAGCCACAGGGCGCTCATCGCCAATTCACGGCCATGCAACTCGGGGTCGTCGCCACGGCGTTTCAATTCGGCCACGCGCTCCTGGAAGGTCACCTGCGCTTCGCGCCAGCGCTTGTCGCCCAGCCGCCGCCAGGCGATGCCGCGGCGCAACACCACGGCATCGGTTTGCGGCAAGGGCGCCAACACGACCAGGGCTTTCGCAGCGCCACCCGTGCGCAGGAGCAAATCACTCAGTGCAATCGACGTGTAAAGATCGGGCTGGCGGGCCAAGCTCTGCTCAAAGGCGCCAAGGGCCGCCGTGTCTTGCCCTGCGCGTTCCCGCGCTTCGGCCAGCAGCGACAAGAGCCAGCTTTGCTGGTCGGCATCGGAAACCTGAGTCAAGAGTTGGGCGAGACCGCTGACCGATCCGTCGTGTTGCCCGAGCAATGAGCGGGTTTCCAGCTCGCAGGCCTGCGCATAGAGGGCCTGCCCAGCGCGCGCGACTTGCCCGCAGGCCGCCAATGACTTGCTGTACTGACCCGAGAGTCGCTCCAAAGCCGCAAGGTTCAGCCAGCCTTGGGCGTGCCCAGGCTCGCGTGCCAACGCCGCCGTCAGCACTTTGCGCGAGGCCTCAAATTCATGCCGCCCTTGCTGCACGGTGGCTTGCAACACCGCTATTTCAACCGGCGCATCGGCGCGGTCCCACCAAGGCGCCAGGGCAGCCTGGGCGCGGCCCCAATAGCGGTTGTCGCCGGTTTGCCGGGCAACTGTGATGGCCTGGCGGCTGGCTGACAGAGCCGCACGCGGGTCCGCTGGTACGCGGCCTGCTTCCTGCGCGGCTGGCCGGCTGCGTGTGATGGCGGGCAACACCTCGATCACTTCGTTGTCGCTCAACGGCCGGATGGGCGAGGCGGCCATCGCACTCGAATGCAAGATCACGAGAAGTGCCGTCAGGCAACAGGAAAAAGTGGACATGGCGCGGTCAAGGGTTCGTCGGGATTTCAGCAAAGGTTCGATTGGAAAAAAACCGGGCCTGCTGCTTGTGGCAGGAGGCCCGGAATTTATCGCCTGGGTTTTCCGCTTAGAAGGCTACTGGCGCAGCGTCTGAAGTTTCGTCAGATGCCAGCGTGAGTCCATTGATGTCGACCGGATCACCGTTTTCGTCGGTGGCGATCAGTTGGTCGGTGTAACTCACCACCGAGGCGACATTGGTCGCGATATCGCCCGGCACCGGCACGCCGCTGACCGGCGGGACCGCGGGCGGTGCATCCACTCGCCCGCCGCAGGCCGCCACAAGCGCAGCCGCAAGCAAGGCCACTGGCACCAGTTTGAAGTTGGGATTTTTCATGATTTCTCCTTGTTCAATACAGATCAGTTCGATCCCGGATTGGGTGTATTGAGATACGGGAAAGCAGCCAGGAAGGGCACCGTGGCCTGGTCAACCGCGTCGTGGATTTTTGCCGAGTCCGCACCCAATGGCACGCTGGACGGTTGGCAGGCCGAGGTCACACCCGCCACGCCCGGAATGCTGTTGAGCTGGAGCGCATTGTTGTTTCCGTTGATCACGCACAGGCCACCCAGCATGGCCACCAAAGCAATGTCAACCACGTCGTCTTTGGGACGACGGCCGTTCGGAAACCCGGCGTTATCCGTACCACCGGCCAGCGCATTGCCGGCCACGCCCAGACGGTTCTGGTTGGCGAAGGGCACCGGTGCAACGGCGGTGTTGAGGCGCAGCATTTCCGAGGGCGTCGGGTTCACGGCCGGTTTGTTCACGCCGGTGATGCCGGTCAGGAAGGTGGTGGCCAGGTCCGTGCGTGGCAGGTTGGTGGGCGCCAGACTGGCGGCATTGCCCGTCAACACCAGACCCAGCAGGGCGGGAAGCGTGGGATTGATGACGTAGTTGAGGAACTGCGCGTCATCCTTGGGGTGGGAGCCGTTGAATTTGTCCTTGTCTGGCAGCCCGATCACCACTTCATTGACCAGCGGGTTGCCCAGGCGCGAGACCTGCACCCAGCCACCACCCTGTTTGGCAGCCTTGTCATGGCCTGACGGTGTATTGCCGTTGAGCAGACGCGCCTGGCGCATGCTGGCCGTGGTCCAACCGCCAATCACCGGCTCGTTACCCGCTGTGAGGCAACTCTTGTGGACTTCCAGCGCAATCGTGGTGACATTGGTCTTCTGGATCGAGTGGTTGCCCCCCATGCCGGCGGCGTCCTTGTTGGCCGGGTCAAGCAAAAAGGCAGCAGGCGCATTCACCAGGTCAAAGATCGGACCGAGGTTGACGGCAAAACCCTCCTGGCGCTGGCCCACAAACACTTTGCCCGGATTGGCGCAGCCCGGGATGGTGACGTTGTGGATGTGTTGCGCCGCGTAGGCCGCGTAGTTGGCAATGGTTTTCACGCCGATGTTGTCCACCGGTTTTTCAAACACGGCGCCGCCGCCGGTTTTGACGACCGCAGAGCCGGCACCGCCATTCTTGCGGCGGTCACCCCGCACCACATTCACGGTGTAGGTTTCATTCACGTTCAGGTTGGCGTCATTCAGGGCGCTGACCGTTCCAGCCTGGATCAGCGGAATGGCAACGTTGGAAGTGCCAATCGGCAGGGCAATCGACTTGAGTGCATTCTTGAAGCGGAACTGGAAGGTGATGTCTTCGCGCGCATCGCCGTTGTTGTCAATGTGGATTTCATACAGCGCGTTGGGG
>JANMMR010000435.1:0-12458 GCA_031373455.1 Rhodoferax sp. | reverse complement strand
CTCGGCCGATGGGCGGCAGCCTGGCCGGCACCACCGCCCGGCCCAGCGTGGTCCAGTTGGCCATCAAGGAAAAAGCGGCGTTGTACGCAGCCTATATTCCGCTGTTTGCTGAAGGTGGCGTGTTCATTCCTACCTCGCGGGACTACAAGCTCGGTGACGACGTGTATGTGTTGTTGTCTCTGCCGGACGACCCCCAGCGTTACCCGGTGGCCGGCAAAGTGGCTTGGGTGACTCCGCCCAAGGCATCGGGCAGCCGAACCCAGGGCGTGGGCATTTTGTTTCCGAAAGACGAAAAATCCCGCGCCCTGAAACTCAAGATTGAAGAGATTTTGGGTGGGCACTTGTCGGCCGACCGGCCCACCCAGACGATTTGAATGTTCACCGACTCGCACTGTCACCTCTCTTACCCGGAACTCAAGGCACAGCTACCCCAAATACGCGAGGCCATGAAAGCCGCCCAGGTTGACCGGGCTTTGTGCATTTGCACCACTCTTGAAGAGTTTCCGGAAGTTCACGCCCTGGCGATGGATTACGACAACTTTTGGGCCACGGCGGGGGTGCATCCGGACAACGAAGGCGTCACAGAGCCAAGCTTGGGCAATTTGCTGGATCTGGGGTCAATGCCCCGGGTTGTCGGCATCGGTGAAACGGGTCTGGACTACTACCGGCTGAATGGCAGGTATGTGGCAGACATGGCTTGGCAGCGGGAGCGTTTTCGCACCCACATCCGCGCGGCACGGCAGCTTCAAAAACCGCTGGTCATTCATACCCGCAGCGCTTCAGCCGACACGATTGCCATTCTCAAGGAGGAGGGCGAAGACGGCTCCGCGGGGTGTGCGGGCGGCGTTTTCCATTGCTTTACGGAAACGGCCGAGGTGGCGCGGGCTGCGCTCGATTTGGGCTTTTACATTTCTTTCTCGGGCATTTTGACCTTCAAAAATGCGCAGGACCTGCGGGACATTGCGTCGTTTGTGCCCATGGACCGGATGTTGATCGAGACCGATTCGCCTTATCTTGCGCCAGTGCCGCATCGGGGTAAAACGAATAACCCTTCGTATGTACCGCTCGTGGCGGCGCAGATTGCGTTGCTGCGCGGTTTGGGTGTCCAATTGGTGGCCCAACAAACCAGCCAGAATTTTGAACGCCTGTTCAAAGGAGTTCTCGGATGAGCCAGAACCTCTTAAAGTGCATTAAGTATTCCATCTACCTTATTGTTTTATTTGGATATTTTCCAGCGTTTTCAGGCTCCTACGAAGATTTCTTCAGAGCCGTCAAACAGGATGATGCGGGCACCATCCGCAGCTTGCTGACCAAGGGGTTTGACCCGAACGTGCGTGATCCAAATGGCCAAAACGGGCTGTTTCTGGCCATCCGGGAGCCGTCTCCCCATGTCGCCAATACGCTTATTGACTGGCCCAAAACGGAAGTGGAGTCGCGTACCCGCGCGGACGAAAGCCCGCTGATGTTGGCCGCCCTGAAAGGGCAAACCGACATCGTCAAGAAGCTGATTGCACGCGGTGCAGACGTCAACAAGCCGGGCTGGACACCGCTACATTACGCCGCCACCAACGGCCATACCGAGATCATGGCCCTTTTGCTCGACAACCATGCCTACATCGATGCGAGCTCTCCCAATGACAGCACGCCCTTGATGATGGCCGCGCTTTACGGCTCCGCGTCTGCGGTCAAGTTGCTGCTGGAAGCCGGTGCCGACCCATCGATCAAGAACCGGCTGGGCTTGACCGCGATCGATTTTGCCCATCGCGACAAGCGCACCGAAGCCGCCGAGATCATTGCCGCGTTTGTGCGGGGGCGCGAACCCAAGGGCAAATGGTAAGTTGGGCTGGCGGGTTCAAGACCGTAAACAGCACATCCACGCCTTCGCACATCTGGACTTAACTTTATACGATGTATATTATGTTAAGTTAAGTCATCGTGATCCTGAGACCTGTATTTGATGGCATTAGTCGGTGCGCTTGCCCTTTTTTAGGTACTTGGAACACCAACCATCGGTTGGCATCAACTTGCACTGAGCCTTGGTAGGTTGACCCAACTCTTTTTTCTCATGGCAGTGGTAGCCGCCACCTTTTGGATGATGACAACCGCCGGAATCAAGACCCCCCGAATGGCCCCAGGCTGGCCAAACGGCCAAAGCGCACTGAGCGACAAGGACCAAGCGCCAATTGAGTAGGCCTGACATCAACACCCAGCCGGCCAGAAGTGCTTCATGTAACGCTAAATATCACGGTCGGTACGCTCAAGTCGGTAAACGGCGCGCCCATGGCAATCTCGCCTTGCCCGTGCAAGACACACGCCTCGCGGCGCAACAACTGGGCGGTGTTGGCGCCGTCAAACCGCAGCCAGGTTCCGTAGCTGCTGACATCCACCAAAACAATGCTGCCATTGCGCCATTCAATGCGGCTGTGTTCGCGTGATACGCGCGGGTCGTTCACCACAAACTCGACGCCGACCGACCGGCCAATGCGGGCTGGCAAGTCGAAGGACCGGAAAACCTTGACCTGATCCAGCCAGGACATCTTGATTTGCACCCCCAATGCATCGTGGGAGGACATCGGAATGATCGAATCAAAATCGGCCTGCATGGTCAGCAGATCGGAGTTGTCTTCAACTTTCCAGTCGATTTGGCAGACGTTCAACACTTCACTGCGCCCGCGCACCGTGATCGGCCCCAAGGGGCGAAACCGCACGCCCGCGCCTTCCTTCAAGCCCAGAAGCACTTGCTCGGTGGCCCAAATCTGGTGGCCACCGCTCAAATCGCTGAGCCGGGCGGCCACGTTGACCGCGTCACCGAAGCAATCACCCTGCACTATTTCGATGTCACCCGAAGCAATGCCAACCCGGATGGGCATGCGCATCGCCTCGCGTTCGCTGCTCAAGTGCTTTTGGTGCCGCCGTTGCATTTCAACGACCGCTTCGACCGCATTGGAGCTCTTTTCAAAGATGGCCAAGACGCCATCTCCCAGGGTTTTAACGACGCGGCCCTCATTGCCGACAATGACTTCGCTGATCCAGTCGGTCAGTTGCGTCACGGTACGGGCGGCCGTGGCATTGCCCGTCGACTCATAGAGGCCAGTACTGCCCATGAGGTCGGCGAAAACAACGGTGGAGTTGACGGTCGTCTGGGAACTCATTCCCGCAGGACTTTCATTCTTTTGAGTGGCGACTTTTTGATAGCACGAGTTTAGGGCATAGCGTTGCGCTGCGGGTGACACACATTTTGCCTTGACTCGAAAGCGTTGGCTTGAGCCGACACCTCTCAATGGGGGTGGCCCCAAACCAGAAACGCGTCACGGTCTTGCGCCAGCAAATCAACCTTCAATCCCACGGGCAGCACCACTTTGGTCATGACGTGCCCCACTGGCAAATTGGTCAACACCGGCGCCTTGATCCGGCTCCTCAGCCAGTCAACCACGCTTTGTAGCTTGAAACCCTTGTCGTGGGCGGTCAACTTGTACCCGGTGAACTGGCCCATCACCACGGCTTTTTGCTGTGCCAAAAGCCCGCAATGCAGCAACTGGGTCAACATGCGCTCGATGCGGTAGGGGTGCTCGGCCACATCTTCCAGGAACAGAATGCCGCCCTTGACAACAGGCATGTAGGGCGTGCCTACCAGCGAGCTGAGCACCGCGAGGTTCCCGCCCCAAAGCGTTGCGCGCCGAATTTCCAGGGCGCTGCCAACGGCAGTGCCCCTATCCTGCTGCCAACCGGCGCCCTCACCTTGCCCTGAAATCATGTCGCCAAAACAGTCTTCCATGATGTCGTCCGGCACGGGTGCCGCACCACTGTCGTGCCCGTCGGGGTCGGCAGAACCTTGGCTTACGCCAAAGTCGTCACACAATGCCGGGCCGGCCCAAGTGGGCTGGCCAACTTTGGCCATCAGCGCCATTTGCAGGGCCGTGAAATCGCTGAATCCCACAAATTGCGTGCCACGCTCAATGCCCTTGGCAACCGCCTTGTAGTTGATGGCGTCCAGGATCCGCGTGATGCCATACCCTCCCCGCGAAATCATGGCGACATCGGCGCCACTGGCTGCCGCGCGGTGGATGGCGGCAATGCGCGTTTGGTCGTCTCCTGCGAATCGCTGGTGGCTGGACAAGGCCGCACTGTCAACTTCAACCTCATGGCCCAGGGTTTGGAGGCGCTTGACGCCGCGCCGGAACGCCGCTTTGTCACGCACAGCACCCGAGGGCGAATAGATGTAGATGTGTTTTTTCATGCTTTGAAAAACTTCACGGCCGCCGCCGCAATGCTTTCGCCATGCTCCTGCACGAAATGGCCGGCCTCAGGCAAGACCAGCGGTTCAGAACAATGGCGAATCGTTTTTTGCAGGGCACGCATCGAGGGTTCGCCCAAAACCGGGTCTGCGGCGCCGATGGCCATCAAGGTTTGGCCAGTCCATTGGTTTAGCCAGAAATTGCGGGCGTCGCGGGAAATTCCGGCGCCGTCCGCCTGAACGGAATCGGGGACCATCGCCGGAAAGGCCCGGGTTGCCGCACGGTGCCCGGCATCGGGATAAGGTGCCATGTAAGCAGCGCACTCTTGCGCAGACATGTGCGGATTGCCGCGCGCGAAAAGTCGGGCTATGTCAAACCCCGGGTTTTTGGCACACATGTCGCGCCAACCCAAAAACCCTGGAGACAGCGGTGCGTCGCCCGTGGCCAACATTGTGTTCATCACCAGCAGGCCCTGGTACCGCGTCGGTGCGGCCATCGGCAGGGTCAACCCAAGCAGACCGCCCCAGTCCTGAACCACCAGCACAATATTCTGCAGGTCAAGGCGTTCAACAAACTCCAGCAGGACTTGCCGGTGCCAGGTGAAACCATGGGCTTCGTCTTTTTTGGGTTTGTCACTTTTGCCAAAACCCGGCATGTCGGGTGCCACGACCCGCGCGCCCGATTCCAGAAACACCGGGATCATTTTGCGAAAGATGTAGCTCCAGCTCGGGTTGCCGTGCAGGCACAGGTAGGTCCGCGGAGCGCCCTCCCCTAAGCGCTGATTTTCGTGCTGGTTTTCGTCCAGATAATGCATACGCAAGCCGCCCAAGGCCGGCAGCTCGCTGCAGTATTTCGGTTGCCAGGGGTAACCGGGCAGGTTGTCAAACTGGCCGTCGGGCGTGCGCAGGGCGTCTTCTCGCAAGGGATGGTTCATTTTGGAGGTCAGGCGTTGGTGGTCGCGCCGTTGGCGGAAAAATTCCTGCAGCAATTGTGAACTGTCTTGCGCCATGACGCCGCCCTGAACGCGTGTGTGGTGGTTCAGTTTGGGGTTGTCGAACAAATTGACTACCGAGCCGGCGGCTCCGGTTTTGTCGTCAAAAGCGCCAAAAATCACCCGGTCAAGCCGCGCATGAAGGATGGCGCCGCTGCACATCGCGCAGGGTTCCAGGGTGACGTACAGCTCACAACCCTCCAACCTGTAATTGCCCAGGACTCTAGCCGCCGCGCGCAGGGCCGCTATTTCCGCGTGGGCCGACGGGTCATGGCCTTTCACCGGCTGGTTGTGTCCAACTGCAATGACCCGCCCAGCTTGGGTGACAACTGCACCTACCGGAACTTCACCTTGGGCGGCAGCCTCGCGCGCCTGAGCAAGCGCCATGGCCATAAAACCCTGGTCACTTGTCATCGGCGACCGGTCTTGCCTGCTGAGCCGCCGCCTCAGCTGCAGCTCTGAACTGCTGCTGGATCTGCCTTGATTGATCCTGAACGGTACCGCCTGGTTCCGGGCCGGGCGCCGCGCGGCTGACGGCCGGCGCCTGAAGGCCACTCGCAGGCGAGAGCTGTTTTTTGGCCAAAAACCCGACCACAGCAACCACCAGAAGCAGGCTCACAATGCCAAATAGACCGCGCATGTTGTCAGGTTTTTGTGTGGCTCGTCTGGGCTTGCATGCCAAGCTTGTCCATCCAGGCGGCCAGTGCCCGTTCGTTTTCGTTGCCGGCCGCGTACAGCTCACGCATTTTGGCAAAGGCCTCTGGCCGATGTTGGTTGAGCTTTAATTTGCACTGCAAGTCAATCACCGTCAACTCAAAAGCGACAATGCCAGCCAGCATTTTGTGCTGAAAATCCTCGCCCAGACTCACCCATTGGGGTGCGTAGGCCGGGTCATGGTCTTCGATGAGCTTTTTGAGAAGGCGGTCTTTGGCCTCTGAGTCGTCAACCAGGTTCACGCTGACTTTGGCGGAAACAGCCAAATAGTTCCAGGTGGGAACACGGGACAGATCAGGGTAAACCCGAGGCGTCATGTAGGCGTGCGGCCCCATGAAGCTGACCAACGCTTCGGCGGGTGCGCCACCGCGAGGCTGAAGCAATCGCCAATGGGGATTGGCACGGGCGACATGCCCAAGGAGCTGAATGGGCGAACCCGCCCCTTCCGGGGTAAGGATGTGCAGCGGAAGGTGCGTGACCAGCGGAAATCCGTCGGTGCCCGTTGAAATGAGCGAAGCCAGCGGATACGCACGCATCAATGCGATGGCGTGTTCATCCCCAACGGCTTTGAATTGCGATGGCAGGTACATGGGCACATTACTGTAGCCCATGCCGGCCCGCAGGTTTTATTTTTTGATTTGGCTGCCGATATAACCGCCGGCTGCGGCGCCTGCGGCCGTGCCCAAAACGCCGCCGCCCAGCACATTGCCGGCAACTCCGCCGATGACCGCGCCAGTTGCAGTGTTTTGCTCACGTGCCGTCATGCCGGCACAGCCGCCCAGGGCGACGACGGTAGCGAGGACAATGGCAGTGGTGGCGCGTTGGTATGTGGTTTTCATTTCATTTCCTTTGCAGTGACAGGCGGGAGAAAAACTGACCTGGAAAAAGGTATTTCCCGGTATCGCAGGAAGCCCGCCGGGGACTTGATGTGATGGAGCCAGTTTCGTTTTTTTTCCAGGCCTGCAATAGCAGACAAGGCCTCCAATCCGGGTAGTGGATGTCCTACAAGCAAAAGCCTCCGCAGACTCCAATGCAAATGTAGGAATCTTCTGACATGAAAATACGTACCCGATGCATGGCATTGTGCGCAGCTTGCCGTCATACTTGGCGCACCCATGGAAACTCTCAACACCTATCTGGTAGAAGACAGCGCTGTAATACGCCAAAGCCTGATCACCACACTGGAGGAGTTGACTTCCGCGAAAGTGGTGGGAACGGCCGCAGACGAGGAATCGGCGCTTCAATGGCTGCGCTTGCCGGCCAACAAGGTCGATCTGGTCATCATCGACATCTTCCTCAAAGCCGGCTCGGGGATGGGGGTCTTGAAGTATGCCAGCGCCATGAACCTGGGTGCAAAACTGGTGGTCCTGACCAACTACGCTACTGCCGACATGCGCCGCAAATGCCTGGCCATGGGCGCGGACCGCGTGTTTGACAAATCCAACGATATCGACGCGCTGATCAGCTACTGCAACCAGACCTGAGCTGGCCCTACTCGTGGCGCACTCATTGAATCAGGCCGTTTTTGAGTGCGTAATAGGTCAAATCGCTGTTGGACTCGAGCTTGACTTTCTCCATCACGCGGGTGCGGTAGGTGCTGACGGTCTTCACGCTCAACGACATGCTGACCGCCATATGACCAATTGTTTCGCCCTTGGCCAGGCGCAAAAACACCTGCAATTCACGCTTGGAGAGTTGCTCATGGGGAAGTTTATCTCCCGCGCCGCCGCCCAGGTTGTCAGCCAGTTGCTCGGCCACACCGGCCGTGATGTACTTGCGCCCCCGGTAAACGGTACGGATGGCGGTGACGATCTCCTGCGGGTCGCAATCCTTGTTGAGGTAGCCGCTGGCGCCCTGGCGCAGCAGCGTCGTTGCGTAATGCGCCTCGGGAAAACCGCTCAGGATCAAGACCGGCAAATCCGGCGCGCGCGCCTTGATGGCCGCCAGCGCGTCAACCCCGCTTTGGTCAGGCATGGAGATGTCCATCAGGATCACATCCACCTCGCCCTTGCGCACAATGTCCACCGCCTGCCGGCCTGTGCCCGCTTCGGCCACCACCGTGAAGTCGGACTGGTCGGAAAAAAACTGCTTCAGGCCGGCCCGAACGGTAGGGTGGTCGTCAACAATGGCAATGCGGATCATGAAGGGCTATTTTCTGTCATGTTGCATGATCCCACAAATTTGCGTTGGCATCAAAAGTGATGGCCAATACGCCGCTTTATCGAAGCCGGATCATCGTGCCCTTGGTCTGGATAGCGGCCGTCGCGATGCTTCTCATCAGCGAAGGCGCGTATTGGCAATCCAGCCGGGCGCTGGATGAGTTGATCCGCATCGACCGTGAGACCGGCGTCCAGGTGCAGCCAGCCCAGGCCGTACCGGCCGCCGAAAATGAACAGCAGACCATCATTTACACCGCGCTCACCGTGGCCCGAGTCGGCGTTGCAGCCCTGACCCTGATGGCGCTCGTGGCTCTGCTCATGTACCTGCGCCAGGCGCGTGCGCTGGCCGAAACTGAAGAAAGGGCGAAAAACGCCGAACAGGCGGTGCGCCTGCGCCTCGAAAGTGAAGTCATCTCGCGCACGGCAGAGTTGACGGATTTGACACGTTACCTGCTCAATGCGCGCGAAGACGAGCGCAGCCGCCTGGCGCGCAACCTGCACGATGACCTGGGCGCCTTGTTGACATCTGCCAAGATGGATGCGGCGCGCATTCGGCCCCGCCTGGCCAATGCAACGCCCGAAACCTTGGAGCTGCTGGCGCACCTCGTGGGAACCCTCAACAGCAGTGTGGCCCTGGGCCGTGACATCATTGAAAACCTGCGGCCTTCGACACTCTCCAACCTGGGGTTGACCGAAACGCTGGATATCCTGGCGCGCGAATTTTCCGAAAATTCCGGTATCAAGGTGCTGTGCACGCTGGAGTCTGTCACCGTGACCGATGCCGGCGGCCTCATGGTCTACCGCGTGGTGCAGGAGGCGCTGACCAATATCAGCAAATACGCGCAGGCCGGGCAAGTCTGGATCAGCCTCTCGACGCTGGGCGGACAGGTGCAGATCGTGGTGCGCGACGACGGGATTGGTTTTAATACCGGGGTTAAACCGGTATCGGCGTACGGCCTGGTTGGCATGAGGTTTCGCGTCGAGGCAGAGGGCGGGCTGCTAACCGTGACCTCGGCGTCAGGTCAAGGCACACGGGTAGAGGCAAGACTGCCACAGTCGGCGCTGTCCTACAAAGCTGCAAGCGATGCGCCGATAGCGGCCGTGGCGGCACAAACCTACAGTTGATGTGTCGGGTTGGCGATATGCCAGGCCGCAACCCAAACCATTCACCGCACAGGAGATTCACCATGAACATTCGCACTTGCCTCGCCGCCGTTGTTGCCGCTGCCGCCCTGCTTACCGCCACCGGCTGCGCCGTCACACGGGGTCAGGAAACCGTTGGCGCCTACATTGACGACGCCGGCATCACCACTTTGGTTAAATCGCGCTTTGTTGAAAACAAAAACGTCGACGCCGCATCCATCCGCGTCGAAACGCTCAATGGCACCGTGATGCTCTCGGGTTTTGCCAAAAACGTCACCGAGAAAGTCACCGCTGGCGAGATTGCACGTGGCGTCAACGGCGTCAAGATGGTGAAAAACGAAATCTCGGTTCGCCCCTGAGCGATCGCTCAAGCTGCCAGGCACGGGGACCCCATCGGGTTCGCCCGTGCTCGGCGCGGTGACACCCCCACGCCAATCGACCCGAAGGGAATCACAACCCGATCAGAGTCGGGCCTCCACGTTGGCTTGATTTTTCCGGCGCGGCACAACCAGCAACATCAGAACGGCGGACACCAAAAACAGGCCAATCACCAGGTACATGCTGTAAACCGGATGGCCCGTTCGGGTATTGATGAGGCCGGTGATCGCCGGGCTGGCAAAGCCGCCCAAAATGCCCAGACTCGTCAGCAAGGGGATGTCGATGGTGCTGCGGGTCGGCGTCATTTGATCAGTGGCTGAGGCCAGCAAGATCGGCAAGCAAGACGCCAACCCGAGTGTGGCGAAACACAAGGCCGCCAGTGACGGCACAAGTTGCCCTTGCGTGATGGTGGTCAACCACAGGCCCACGGCCGCCACCAGACAGGCGCCAACAAAATGCCAACGCCGCTCCTGCTTGCGGTCCGAGTGGCGGCTCAAGGCGATGACGCCCACCACGCCCACAAGGCTCGGCAACGCGGAAAGAACGCCAATCGTGAACACATCGGCCACGCCCCAGCTTCTGATCAGCGTTGGCACCCAAAACACCATGGTGTAGCTGGCGCCGACGATAAAGAAATTGAGCAGCACGAAGCCGCGGAACTGCCGCTCCCTTAAGGCTTCAAGGATTTGCCCCACCCTGGGCAGATGGCCCTCGGGCACGGTGTCCGCCTGGGCTTGAACCCTTGCTTTTTCAGCATCGGAAAGCCAGGCCGCATGTTGGGGGCCATCGCAAAGCCAAACATAACTGATGAAGCCCAGCACGATGGCCGGCACGCCTTGGGTGATGTACAACCACTGCCAGCCGGCCATACCGGCCATGCCGTCCAGAAATTTCATTGCCGCGCCCGACAACGGCCCGGCCAGAATATTGCCGATCAAGGCTCCCGACATGAACACACCGATAACGCGGCCCCTTCGGTGTTTGGGAAACCAATAGGTGAAATAGAGAATGACGCCGGGGAATAGCCCGGCCTCGAAAACACCCAGCATAAAACGCGCGGCGTAAAACTGTGCCGTCGTCGTGACAAACACCATGGCAACGGTGGTCAAGCCCCACAAAACCATGATGCGCAAAAAGGTCTTGCGCACACCGATTCGCGCCAGGAGCAGGTTGCTTGGCACCTCGAAAAGGCAATAACCGACAAACATCAGCCCCGCGCCCAGGCCAAACGCGGCGTCGCTGAACCCCAGCGCGTCCTGCATCTGAAGCTTGGCGAAGCCCACGTTGACGCGGTCAATGTAGGCGACGATGTAGGCCAGGAGCAGCACCGGCACGATGCGCCAGGCGATGCGGAGATAGAGCGCGTCGTCTCGGCCGGAGTCACTCAGCGGCGCGGGCGCGGTTTGAGTGGGTTTTGTCATGATCTGCATTGCAGGGCGGCCTTGCTGGATGACTCTGCTGAATTACCTTTCGGGATTTCATCATGCGCTTGCAGGCGCTCTGCCCATCGTAACCGCTCAAGCGCCGGTTCGCACCCAATTGCCAATTGATTTCGTGCTGGATTCTTGGCAGACAAATACGTCAATTGCGCTCTGCCCGACTCTGGGTAAAATGCCAGCGTCGCTGCTTGAAACAATTCCTTTTGTTTAGGGGGGAGCCATGCGATATCGCGTCTTGACGGTGCTACCAAAACAGGAACCGCTTGTAGAGTCGGCCAAGGCCTTCCGGGAAGGACGAAGTCCGACGATTCCGCTGCGAGCGGCGCGGATTCCGAGTGGCATGGAGATCGACGAGACGGCGCCCGCACTGCCGATGGGCAGCGCGGATCCGGCCTCAATGTCGATGGAATCGATGCAGGCGGATGCGTCCGATCAGTTCGTCGTCCAAGGATTCGTTGAAGCCCAGAGGCCTGAAGATGTTCCCGAATCCTCCGATGGAAGAGTTCTCTTCGCCGACCCGCAGATCGCCACATTCCAGAACTCCCAGTTGATTGCCGGTTTTGCTTCGACCTGCGGCAATTCCCCGGCGCTGGGTGACGACAAAGCGGTCAAGAGTCTTCTCAACGTCAGCGCACTGGCCGCCAAGCACCTCGACGGGCTGGGCGTGGCCATCGCCATCATGGACAGTGGCATCAATCTCGCGCACCTCACGGCAAGACTCGGCCCTGGCGTGCGGCTGGATGCGCAGAATTCCTGGACACCTCAGGGTGGTCTGGTGCCGCCAGGCAGGTATCCGGTGAATCACGGCACGATGTGTGCCTTCGACGCCTTGATTGCAGCGCCGAATGCGACACTGCTCGACTACCCGATCCTTGGTGTTCGCGCGCCGGGTGGTAGTCAGATGTCAGGCTCAATTGGCGTGGCGTTGATTGCTTTCTCGCACCTGATGGCCAACTGGGCAGTCGCGTTTGCGCCGGGCGGAGCGTCGAAATACAAGGCCCTTGTCGTCAACAACAGCTGGGGCATGTACCACCCAAGTTGGGACCTGCCGACTGGCCATCCCGGCCGGTATTGCGACAACCCGAACCACCCGTTCAATTTGATCGTCGGCGTGCTGGCCCGCTCCGCCGATATCCTGTTTGCGGCCGGGAACTGCGGCGACGAGTGCGCGGACATGCGCTGCAACAGCCGGACCGTCGGGACGATCATGGGGGCAAACGCGCACGCCGACGTCCTCACGGTCGCCGGGTGCGATACAGCCAACTTGCGCGTGGGTTACTCGTCTCAGGGGCCTTCGATCACAGGTATGCCGCAACAAAAACCTGACGTCACCACCTATACGCACTTCAATGGGTCGGAGGCCTTTGGAACAGGCTCACCCAACTCGGGAACATCTGCC
>JANMMR010000430.1:0-8832 GCA_031373455.1 Rhodoferax sp. | reverse complement strand
GGAGCCGGTCAGGTCATTGCGCAGTTTTTCAATCGAGCCATCGATGTCGATGCTTTGCAGCAGCTCCTTGATGCCCTCTGCGCCCATCTTGGCCTGGAACTCGTCGCCGTATTCCTTGAACTTGGCGTCGTAGTCGTCTTCGGTCATGATGCTGTATTTCTTCAGCGGCGTCATGCCCGGGTCTGTGACCACGTAAGCTTCAAAGTACAACACGCGTTCGATGTCGCGCAAGGTCATGTCCAGCACCAGGCCCAGGCGGCTGGGCAGGGATTTCAAAAACCAGATGTGCGCGCAGGGTGCGGCCAGGTCAATATGGCCCATGCGGTCACGGCGAACCTTGGTCTGCGTGACTTCAACGCCGCATTTTTCGCAGATGACGCCGCGGTGCTTGAGGCGCTTGTATTTGCCGCACAGGCATTCGTAGTCCTTGATGGGACCAAAAATCTTGGCGCAGAAAAGTCCGTCACGCTCCGGCTTGAAGGTGCGGTAGTTGATGGTCTCCGGCTTCTTGACTTCACCGAATGACCAGGAACGGATTTTCTCCGGCGAGGCCATGCCGATCCGGATGGCATCAAAATGCTCATCGGGGGTGAATTGCTTGAACAGGTCGAGTAGTGATTTCATGTGTTTGATCCTTGACGTGTCGACGCTTAACCGCGCTCGAGTTCCATATCGATGCCGAGCGAACGCACTTCCTTGACCAGCACGTTGAACGATTCCGGCATGCCGGCTTCGATCGCGTGCTCGCCCTTGACGATGGACTCGTACACCTTGGTGCGGCCCTGCACGTCGTCTGACTTGACAGTGAGCATTTCCTGCAAGGTGTAGGAAGCACCATAGGCCTCCAGTGCCCAGACCTCCATCTCACCGAAACGCTGGCCGCCGAACTGGGCCTTGCCGCCCAAAGGCTGCTGTGTGACCAGGCTGTACGGACCGGTGGAGCGGGCGTGCATCTTGTCGTCCACCAGGTGGTGCAACTTGAGCACGTGCATGTAGCCGATCGTCGTCGGGCGCTCGAAGGCTTCGCCGCTGCGGCCGTCAAACAGGTTGGCCTGCGTGCGCGTCGCGGTGAGCCCCTTGGCCTTCACGATGTCTTCGGGGTAAGCCAGTTTGAGCATGCCGCGGATCTCTTCTTCCGAGGCGCCGTCGAAAACCGGGGTGGCAAATGTGGCACCTTTGGAGAGGTTCCCGGCCATTTCAATGACGTCGCCATCGCTGAGTTTGCCCAGGTCTTCCTTGCGGCCGGACCCGTTGTACAGCGTTTCAAGGAACTTGCGAAGTTCGGCAATTTTGGCTTCGGCCTGCAACATGTCGCCGATGCGTTGGCCGATGCCATTGGCGGCCCAGCCCAAATGCACTTCAAGCACCTGCCCAACGTTCATCCGTGAGGGAACGCCCAAAGGATTCAGGACGATGTCGCACGGGGTGCCGTCGGCCATGTAGGGCATGTCTTCGACCGGAACGATCTTGGAGACCACACCCTTGTTGCCGTGGCGGCCGGCCATCTTGTCACCGGGCTGCAAGCGGCGCTTGACGGCCAGGTAAACCTTGACCATTTTGAGCACGCCCGCGGGCAACTCGTCGCCTTGCGTCAGCTTCTTGCGCTTTTCTTCAAACGACAAATCGAAGCTGTGGCGCGTTTGCTCCAGCGAGTTCTTGATGCTCTCGAGCTGCGAGGCCACCTCGTCATCGGCCGGGCGAATGTCAAACCAATGGAATTTCTCCACCGAAGTGAGGTACGCCTTGTCGATCTTGCTGCCTTTGGCCAGCTTGTTGGGGCCACCATTGGCGGTTTTGCCAAGCAGCAACTTTTCGATGCGCTCGAATGCGTCAGCTTCAACAATGCGCAGCTGGTCGTTCAAATCCAGGCGGAAACGCTTGAGTTCATCGTCGATGATCTGCTGGGCGCGGCGGTCACGGGTGATACCTTCGCGGGTGAACACCTGCACGTCGATCACGGTGCCTTGTGAGCCCTGATCGACGCGCAATGAGGTGTCTTTCACGTCGCTGGCCTTCTCGCCGAAGATCGCGCGAAGCAGCTTTTCTTCAGGCGTCAGCGTGGTCTCGCCCTTCGGCGTAACCTTGCCGACCAGTGTGTCGCCCGGCTGGACTTCAGCACCCACGTAGATGATGCCCGACTCATCGAGCCGGTTGAGCTGCTGCTCGCTGAGGTTGGGGATGTCGCGCGTGATTTCTTCGGCGCCCAGGCGCGTATCACGTGCCATCACCACCAGCTCTTCAATGTGGATCGAGGTGTAGCGGTCTTCTGCCACCACACGTTCGCTGATGAGGATCGAGTCTTCGAAGTTGTAACCGTTCCAGGGCATGAACGCCACCAGCATGTTCTGGCCGAGCGCGAGCTCGCCCAGGTCGGTGGAGGCGCCGTCGGCGATCACGTCGCCCTTGGCCAGCTTGTCGCCCTTCTTCACGATGGGGCGCTGGTGGATGTTGGTGTTCTGGTTCGAACGCTGGTACTTGATCAGGTTGTAGATGTCGACACCCACCTCACCGGCCACCGCTTCGGCGTCATTGACGCGAATCACAACGCGGGTTGCGTCGACGTAGTCCACAACGCCACCGCGGGTGGCTGTAACGACGGTGCCAGAATCCACTGCGGAGACGCGTTCAATGCCCGTTCCTACGTAGGCCTTTTCGGGCCGCAGGACCGGGACGGCCTGGCGCTGCATGTTGGCGCCCATCAGCGCGCGGTTGGCATCGTCGTGCTCGAGGAACGGCACCAGCGAGGCGGCCACTGACACGATCTGCGCAGGCGACACGTCCATGTACTGGACGCGCTCGGCGCCGACCAGAATGGATTCGCCTTTTTCGCGGGCCGAGACCAGGTCGCCGGTCAACTTGTGGTCTTTGTCCAGCGCCGCGTTGGCCTGTGCAATGACGTATTTGCCTTCTTCAATGGCCGACAGGTAGTCGATCTGGTTCGTCACCTTGGCGTCAATCACGCGGCGGTACGGGGTTTCGATGAATCCGTACTCGTTCAAACGCGCGTACAGCGCCAGCGAGTTGATCAAACCGATGTTCGGGCCTTCCGGCGTTTCAATCGGGCAGACGCGGCCGTAATGCGTGACGTGAACGTCCCGCACTTCAAAGCCTGCGCGCTCACGCGTCAAACCACCCGGGCCAAGTGCCGAGACACGCCGCTTGTGCGTGATTTCCGACAGCGGATTGGTCTGATCCATGAACTGGCTCAGCTGCGACGCGCCAAAGAACTCTTTCAGCGCGGCGGAAATCGGCTTGCTGTTGATCAGGTCGTGCGGCATGAGCGGCTCTTGCTCGGCCTGTCCCAAACGCTCTTTCACGGCTTTCTCAATGCGGGCCAGACCGGTGCGGTACTGGTTTTCTGCCAGCTCGCCGACACAACGCACGCGGCGGTTGCCGAGGTGGTCGATGTCGTCCACCTCGCCACGGCCATTGCGCAGGTCAACCAGGATTTTCACCACCGACAGGATGTCTTCGTTGGCCAGCACCATCGGTCCGGTCGATTCGGCGCGGCCCATCTTGGCGTTGAACTTCATCCGGCCCACGCGCGACAGGTCGTAGGTGTCGGGGTTGTAGAACAGGCGCTGGAACAGGGCCTGAACAGCGTCTTCCGTTGGCGGCTCGCCGGGGCGCATCATGCGGTAAATGGCAACACGTGCGGCAAATTCGTCGGCCGTTTCGTCGCTGCGCAGGGTTTGCGAAATGTAGGCGCCCTGGTCCAGCTCGTTGGTGTAGATGCAGGCGAGATCCTGAACGCCAGCCACGCGCAATTTTTTCAACAGCGCTTCGGTCAGCTCCTCGTTTGCCTTGGCAACGATTTCGCCGGTGTCGGCGTCAACAATGCTGCGCGCAACCACGCGGCCGACCAGGAAGTCTTCTGGGACGCTGATGTGCGTGGTGTTGCTCTGCTCGAGCTCCCGTGTGTGGCGCGCCGTAACGCGTTTGTCTTTGGCCACGACGACTTTGCCGGCCTTGTCGGTGATGTCAAAGCGCGCCACCTCGCCGCGCAAACGCTCGGCGATGAATTCCATCTGGGCGCCACTGTCCATCAGGCGGAAGTTGTCGTTGACGAAGAAGTTCGCCAGGATCGACTCGTGGTTCAAGCCAATGGCTTTGAGCAAAATCGTGACCGGCATCTTGCGGCGGCGGTCGACGCGGAAATACAGGATGTCTTTCGGGTCAAACTCGAAATCAAGCCAGGAGCCGCGGTAGGGAATGATGCGCGCGGAAAACAGCAATTTGCCCGAGCTGTGGGTCTTGCCTTTGTCGTGCTCGAAAAACACGCCGGGCGAACGGTGCAGCTGCGAGACGATCACGCGCTCGGTGCCGTTGATGATGAAAGAACCCTTGTTGGTCATGAGCGGCACTTCGCCCATGTAGACCTCCTGCTCCTTGACCTCTTTGACAACCTTGTTCTGGCTGGTGGACGACTCGCGGTCGTAAATGATCAGCTGGACTTTGGCGCGCACCGCCGAGGCGAACGTCAAGCCCCGCGTCTGGCACTCGCGAACGTCAAACGCGGGCTTGGCGAGGTTGTACTCCAGGTACTTCATCTCGACAAAACCATTGTGGGAAACAATCGGGAAAGCGGCGTCAAATGCGGCCTGCAGGCCCTCTACCGTGCGCTTTTTCGGCGCGACGTCTGCCTGCAAAAATGCCGTGTAGGCATCTTTTTGCATCTGCAGCAAGTATGGGATTTCAAGCACGCTGTCGCGGTTGCCGAAATTTTTCCGGATGCGTTTGCGTTCGGTGTATGTATAGGCCATGAGTTCTCCGGGCAAAGACTAGGGTTCCTGGGTGCATCTTGGCGATTGGCCACTACCAATCACTGGCGGACAGTTGCACATTGCGCGCAACCCGAACCAAGGCATCTTCCAATCTGTCGATCAACCATCTATCGATCAGAAGACACTGAAAAACAGGCCCAGACTACTGGACTACCGGCTTTTCAGTGTGCTCTAACAACGCACCGCATAAGCGCCAAAGGCTGGAGGCCCCTGGGGGCACTCCAGCCTTCGGTCAAGACCGATTACTTGAGTTCGGCCTTGGCGCCAGCTTCCACCAGCTTTTTCAGGGCTGCTTCGGCGTCGGCCTTGGCAATGCCTTCTTTCACGTTTTTCGGTGCGCCGTCAACCAGGTCCTTGGCTTCTTTCAAGCCCAGGCCGGTGATCTCGCGAACTGCCTTGATGACCGACACCTTGTTGGCGCCAGCTTCGAGCAGAACCACGTTGAATTCGGTCTTCTCTTCAACGGCTGCAGCTGCACCGCCACCGGCGCCGGCGGGTGCTGCCATGGCGGCTGCGCTCACGCCAAATTTCTCTTCGATGGCTTTCACCAGGTCGTTGAGTTCCATGACCGTCATGCTGTCCAGCGCGGTCAAAAATGTGTCTTTATCGAATGCCATTTTGATGTCCTCTAAATTCCGTTAAGTTGGTTGTCCAGTTGCAGCACTTCAGGCTGCAACCGCTTCTTCTGCCGCGGCTGCCACGGGGGCTGCATCTGCGCCTTTTTTCTCCGCGATGGCGGCCAGCACACGTGCTGTACGCGAAATCGGGGATTGCATCAAGCCCAGCAATTGCGCCAGCAACACCTCTTTGGAGGGGATGCTTGCCAGTTGCTTCACGCCATTCACATCCAGGGCCTTGCCGGCGTATGCACCACCGCGAATCACCAACTTGTCGTTGGTTTTCGCGAATTCGGCCACCACTTTCGCGGCGGCAACTGCATCTTCCGAGAAGCCATAGATCAGCGGGCCGGTCATCAGGTCGGACACAACCGCGAATCCGCTCGAAGCCACAGCACGGCGGGCCAGGGTGTTTTTCAACACACTCAGGGCAACACCATTGCTGCGCGCATTCGAGCGCAAGCGGGTCATGTCAGCGACCGTGATGCCACGGTATTCCGCCATCACAAGCGTTTGAGCTTTAGCGGCGAGGCCAGTCACATCACTGATGACCGCTTCTTTCTCACTGCGATTAAGACTCAAGGTCTACTCCTTTTAAATGTGCCGGTTAGCCAGGTCATTGGACCCTGCGCCTCCTGGCACGCCTCATTGCAGCGACCAACTGTTGACGAAATCAAATTCCAGGAATTCAATTTTTTCTGCAGCGGGATCGCCATCTGCGTTGGCTGGATTAAGTGCGCCCCACATTGCTGCGGCCTGCACGCCAACGGTCTTGGATGGCCTGGCAACACCTCTCGGCGCTGCCAGCCCACCACATCAGGCCACCCTTTCAAGTGGCCCAAATTCAAAAATGCCTCAAGCCGAAATGGTCTGCGTGTCCACACGGACACCCACACCCATCGTGCTGGAAACAGCCACTTTCTTCAAAAATACGCCTTTGCTTGACGCCGGCTTGGCTTTCACCAAGGCCTCGATCAACGCTGCGAGGTTGCCCTGCAACTTGTCGGTGTCGAACGAGCGGCGGCCAATCGTGGAGTGCACGATGCCGGCTTTGTCAACGCGGAACTGCACCTGGCCAGCCTTGGCATTGCGCACCGCGCCTGCCACGTCGGGGGTGACGGTGCCAACCTTCGGGTTGGGCATCAGGCCGCGCGGGCCCAGAATCTGGCCCAAAGTACCGACCACGCGCATGGCGTCCGGCGCAGCGATGACGACGTCAAACGGCATGTCGCCAGCTTTGACGCGCGCCGCGAGGTCTTCCATCCCGACAATGTCAGCGCCAGCGGCGCGGGCTTCGTCAGCCTTGGCACCTTGGGCGAACACGGCCACACGTTTGGTTTTGCCGGTGCCATTGGGCAACACGACAGCGCCGCGGACAACCTGGTCGGACTTCTTGGCATCAATGCCAAGCTGGACCGCCACGTCGATGGACTCGTCGAATTTCGCGGTCGCAGCACCCTTGACCAGGCCCAGGGCGTCAGACAAGGCGTACAGCTTGTTGCTGTCGATCTTGCCGACCTGCGTCTTTTGTTTTTTGGTGAGTTGCGTCATGTCAAACCCCTTCCACAGTCACGCCCATCGAGCGGGCAGAACCGGCGATGGTTCGAACAGCCGCATCCATGTCGGCTGCGGTCAGGTCTTTCATTTTGGCTTTGGCAATTTCTTCGAGCTGGGCGCGCGTGACCTTGCCTACCTTGTCGCTGTGCGGCTTCGGCGAACCTTTGTCAATTTTGGCGGCCTTCTTGATCAGGATCGAAGACGGCGGCGATTTGATGATGAAGGTGAAACTCTTGTCCGCAAAAGCCGTGATGACCACGGGCAGGGGCAGACCAGGCTCAACACCCTGGGTCTGGGCGTTGAACGCCTTGCAGAATTCCATGATGTTCAAGCCGCGCTGACCCAATGCCGGGCCAATCGGGGGGGACGGGTTGGCTTTGCCTGCTGGTACTTGCAGTTTGACAAAACCGACAATTTTCTTTGCCATGTTTTACTCCTTGCGGGTGATAACGCCTGGTGGCTGCACTCTGGCAGGCCGGGCTCCCCGGGGTTAACGACTCTTGCCTACTGATTCACACCGAGTCGGAACAATGTGAAATTTCTGGGGCTGCTGCGTTCGCAATTGCGCACGCAACGGCCCGAATCCTTGTGCTCAGGTCTTCTCAATCTGGGAAAACTCAAGCTCCACGGGTGTCGCACGGCCAAAAATGGTGACCGAAACGCGCACCTTGCTCTTGTCGTAATTGACGTCTTCGACCGAGCCGTTGAAGTCGGTGAACGGGCCGTCCTTGACGCGCACATACTCACCCACCTCGAACTCGACCTTGTGGCGCGGCTTCTCGGTGCCTTCCTGCATCTGATTGACGATTTTCATCACCTCAGCTTCAGAGATCGGCGTTGGCCGGTGGTTTTTGGCGCCGCCAACAAAACCCGTCACCTTGTTGGTGTGTTTCACCAGGTGCCAGGTGTCGTCGTCCATGATCATTTCGACCAGCACGTAGCCCGGGAAAAATTTGCGCTCGGTGGTTTTCTTCTGGCCGTTTTTGATCTCGACCACTTCTTCCATGGGCACCAAAATGCGGCCGAACTTGGTCTGCAAACCCGAGCGGCTGATGCGTTCGAGAATATTGCGCTCGACCGCCTTCTCCATGCCCGAATAAGCGTGCACCACGTACCAGCGCAGGTCCGGGTTGGCCGATGGCGCCATCAAGGCGCCCGCGGCACCTTCCGGCACCAAGGCCTGGTCGGGCAAAGTCTCTACTGCGTCGGTCATTACTTTTTCCACCCCAGAATCAAGTCGTAAAACACCCATTCCAGCGTCTTGTCGGTCAGCCAGAGAAACAGCGCCATGATCAGCACAAAACCAAACACATAAGCCGTCAACTGCATGGCCTCCTTGCGCTCGGGCCACACCACTTTTTTGACTTCACGCCAAGCGTCGCGACCAAAGGCAAACAGCTCCTTGCCGGTCTCGGACGTGAAAAACACGCCCACCGCCGCCGCCAAACCGACGATCAAAGCGCCCCACTGCGCGATTTGCCCCTGTTTGGCCAACACGTAAAACGCTGCCAAAGCCGCAACCACCAGCACGGCGGCAGCCACCAGCTTGGCTTTGTCGCCTGCGGTACTGACGGTTTCGACTTGTGGAGTTGCCATTTAATTCAATCTATCTGCGCAATTTGCTGTTTAAACCCGGCGCATTTCAAGGCCATTTTCAGGAACCCTTTAGATGCGCAAGCCCGTCATTCGCATGACGGGCCAATTTGCCACTCAAGTGGCAGGGGCAGTAGGAATCGAACCTACAACCTTCGGTTTTGGAGACCGACGCTCTGCCAATTGAGCTATACCCCTTCGTATTACCTTTTAGTGCGCCATCAGGCCAAAATCTTCGCCACGACACCCGAACCGACCGTCTTGCCACCTTCACGGATGGC
>JANMMR010000408.1:0-1855 GCA_031373455.1 Rhodoferax sp. | reverse complement strand
CCGGTGCTGGAAAAAGTGGGCGTGGCGCTGCGCGCCGCGATGCAGGACCCGATGGTCAAGTCCCGCCTGGCCGACCTGAACGCCGACATCGTGCCGGTCGACAAAATGACGCCCGCCGGCTTGAAGACCTACCTCGAATCTGAAATCGGCAAGTGGGGCCCGGTGATCAAAAAGGCCGGAATTTACGCGGATTGACCATCCGCTTGATTGAAAGCAAGTCCGCAAGAGGCCAAAAATTCTCCCTGATCTGTAAGGTTTTTTGCATATTTATACCAATCCGGCAACAAGCCGACGACAATCCTCAGTTCCGTTGAAAGACCGCAAAGGAGCCGGAAGTGTTCAATCTAATCAAAACGTCTTTGTTGGGCGTCGCGCTTCTGGCCACAGCAGGCGCGTCGCTGGCCCAGGACAAATGGGTGATCGGCCAGTCTGCGCCGCTCACCGGCGGCAACGCCAAATTCGGCATTGACATCCGCGATGGCGCCAAGGCCTACATCGACATGGTCAACGCGGCCGGCGGCGTGCAGGGCCGGCAGATCGAACTCGTCAGCATCGACGACAAAAACGACCGCAAGATCGCCGGCACCAACACCAAAACCCTGCTGGAAAACAAAAACCTGGTGGCATTGTTTGGGTACGCTTCGGCCACCTTGAGTCTGGACGCGATTCCGCAGGCCGAAGCAAAAGAAGTCGCCTTTTTCGCGCCATTCTCCGGCGCCAACCCGGTGCGGGCGAAAAACCCGGTGTTGTTCACGGCGCGCGCGTCTTACGGCGAGGAGATGGAAAAAATCCTCAATTTCTGGACCAGCCTGGGTTTCAAAAACGTCACCGTTTTGCACTACGACGATGAAGTGGGCAAACAAAACCTGGCCGTGGTGAGCGAATACCTCAAGAAGATCAAACTCGAACCCAAAGCCTACCCGCTCAAGCGCAATGCCGTGATCGGCACGGCCGACGTGGATGGCCTGCTGGCGCAGCAGCCCGAGGTGATTCTCAACACGGTGCTGTCGGGCGCGCTCGCGGCGGTGCAAAAAGAGCTCACGGCACGCGGCCGCATGGTGCCGACTTCCAGCATCTCCTTCGTTGGCGCCGACCAGTTTGTCAAAACCGTGGGTGAGGCCGGCGCGGGTGTGTCGATCTCTCAGGTGGTGCCCAGCCCCAGTGCGCAACTGCCGGCGGTGCGCGAATGCGCCAAGGCGCTGGAGGCTTCCGGCCTGAAAACACCCATGAACACCACGCACCTGGAAGCCTGCTTCTCAGCGAAGATCCTGGTCGAAGGCATCCGCCGCGCCAAAGCGCCGCTGAACGCCAAGGGCGTGCTCGAAGCGCTCAACAACCTGGGCAGCTACGACCTGGGCGGCTTCAAGGTCAACTATTCACCTGGCAACCACCATGGCAGCCAGTTTGTCGAGCTGGCGCGCGTGACGCGCGAAGGGCGCCTGCTGACGCGCTGAGGCGCGGGGTTTGACCCCAGGTCGATTGAAAGACAATGGGGCTCGTTTTCGAGCCCCATTTTCATTTGCGCAACACCATGACCTCCTCCAATACGCTCAGACTTGCCGACCGCCTCCAATACGTCGAAACCTCTGCCATCCGCGAGCTCTTCAAGCTCCTGGGCAAACCCGGCATCATCAGTTTTGCCGGCGGGTTCCCTGACCCGGCGATGTTTGACCTCGAAGGCATTCAGCAAGCCACCCACGAGGTGCTGCACGGCCCGGCCGCCGGCCAGGTGCTGCAATACGGCGCCACTGAAGGCTGGAACCCGCTGCGCGAGGCCCTGAGCAGCCACATGGCCAGCAAAGGCATCAGCGCCCGCCCGGATGAAATCATCACCACCACAGGCAGCCAGCAGGCG
>JANMMR010000407.1:0-4104 GCA_031373455.1 Rhodoferax sp. | reverse complement strand
ACGCGCTGCGCGAGCCAGTCGCGCAAACCATAATGCGCACCGGTGACGATGCGTTTTGAACCGTAATTGACTGCCATATGCGTCTCGTTTTAAATGTGCGAAATCAGTAGAAGCCAAACAACTTGGCGCCCAGAATCAGCGTCAGGCCAACGCTCAGTGCCAGCGTGGCCACCGCCGAGCTTTTGCCAAATTCCTTTGTGGTGGCCGTATGGCTGATGTCCATCCACAAGTGACGCACACCGGCAATGAAATGGTGCAAATAGGCCCAGATGAGCGCCAGCACCACCAATTTGACAAACCAGCCGGCAAAAATCCAGGCGCCCCGGTCAAACACCGACGTGAATTTTTCAAACGAGATTTCGCTGGAAATCGAGGTGTCGAACATCCAGATGATGAAAGGCAGCAGCACAAACATCAGGAAGCCGCTGATCCGGTGCAGGATTGACACAATACCCGCCGCCGGCAACCGGTACGAGGGCAAGTCCTTGAAAGCATGGATGTTTCGGAACTCGGGGCGGTTTTTGGTGGGTTTTGCCAGCTCGGTCATAGGGGGCTTTCAGAGCGCTTTGATCACGCTTCAAGTGCTGTAACTGCGTTGTAATTGTTGGATGATTGGGACGACGGCATGGGCAAAATTCTATTGCAATGCAGCATTATCGTGCCCGAGGCGGGCGTTTTCTTCAAAAACCTGGCATTTCGGGAAGGAAATGCGCCCCAATTCGGCGCGTTTTAATTGAGTTCGTTTCGGTAGTGGTGGGTGTCGGTTGAATACAGGCCGCGGCGCAACTCCATGGGCGCATCGTTGTAGGTGTAGGCAATGCGCTCCACACTCAAGAGTGGTGTGTTGAGGGCGACTTTCAGCAGTTTGCCGGTCTCCAAGTCTGCTGACACCGCGCGGATTTTTTCTTCAGCCCGCACCATGTGCACACCGAATTCGGTTTCAAACAGGGCGTACATCGGGCCGTGGTAGCGGCTCAGCCGCTCGGCGGTCAGCCCTTTGAATGGGCCGCCCGGCAGCCAGATGTCTTCCAGAATGGTCGGGCGTTTGGCAAACGAGAGAACCCGCCGCGCCTGCAAAACAGCATCGCCGGGGCGCAAGGCGAGGGCGCGCGCCACCTCCGCGCTGGCGCGCAGGCGTTTGCAGTCAATGATGTCGCGTTCGGCCGGGCCTTCGCTGTTGGCGTCGCCGTTGTCGGGGATCAGCTTGAGAAAGCGGTACTGCGCATGTTGCTCGACGTGGGTGGTAACAAAGGTGCCTTTACCCTGTTTGCGCATGACCAGGTTTTCGGCGGCCAACTCGTCAATCGCTTTGCGCACAGTGCCTTGGCTCACGCCAAACCGCGCGGAAAGTTCCATTTCGCTGGGAATGCCTTCGCCCGGCTTCCACTCGCCGGCCAGCAGGCTCTGCAGAATCAAGGACTTGATCTGCTGGTACAGGGGGCTGAAGGCGGGTAGGGCCATGGTTGCCTCGATTTTTGGCAGGCTTGATGGAGGGCGGGTGTCTGGGCGCTTGAAAGACCTTGATGATATCTTATATAAGACATAAGACAAATTGACCTATCAGGGTTTTCAGGGGTAAACTTCGAACCCTCGGAGCCGTGCAAAGAGGGTCTTCCAGGACCGAACCCGCAGCGCTCCCATGCAAATTTCCGCCAACTCTTCACCCTTTTCCTTATCCTAACTTTCCGGAGTTCTCCCATGAGTAAAAAGCCCGTTCGCGTAGCTGTCACTGGCGCCGCAGGTCAAATTGGTTACGCCATCCTGTTTCGCATCGCTTCGGGCGAAATGCTGGGCAAAGACCAGCCAGTGATCCTGAGCCTGCTCGAAGTGCCGGTGGAAGGCCCGCAAAAAGCGCTCAAGGGCGTGATGATGGAGCTGCAAGACTGCGCGTTTCCGCTCCTGGTGGGCATGGAAGCGCATGGCGACCCGATGACGGCGTTCAAAGACGTTGACTACGCCCTGCTCATCGGTTCGCGCCCCCGTGGCCCGGGCATGGAGCGCGCCGACCTGCTGGCCGCCAATGCGCAAATTTTCACCGCCCAGGGCAAAGCCTTGAACGCTGTGGCCAGCCGCAATGTCCGCGTGTTGGTGGTCGGCAACCCGGCCAACACCAATGCCTGGATCGCCATGAAAAGCGCGCCCGACCTGCCGCGCAAGAACTTCACCGCCATGCTGCGCCTGGACCACAACCGTGCCTTGTCGCAATTGGCCAGCAAGACCGGCAAAGCCGTGGCTGACATCGAAAAAATGGCCGTGTGGGGCAACCATTCGCCCAGCATGTACCCCGACTACCGCTTTGCCACGGTCGGCGGTGCCAGCGTGAAGGACATGATCAACGACCACGACTGGAATGCCAACACCTTCATCCCGCTCGTGGGCAAACGCGGCGCAGCGATTATCGAAGCGCGCGGCGTCTCGTCTGCCGCCTCGGCTGCCAACGCCGCCATCGACCACATGCGCGACTGGGCGCTGGGCACCAATGGCAAATGGGTCACCATGGGCATCCCTTCTGATGGCCACTACGGCATTCCCAAAGACACGATGTTTGGCTTTGCCGTGACCTGCTCGGCTGGCGAATACAAAGTGGTTGAAGGTTTGCCGGTCGATGAATTCAGCCAGGCCGCCATCAACAAAACCCTCAAGGAATTGCAGGAAGAACAGGCGGGCGTTTCCCACCTTCTCTGATATGCATCCCAGGCAAGTCCTCCTCGGCGCACAGGCAGCATCTGGTTTGCTGCCAGTCTGTGACCACTACAGTGGCGTAGAAGCGCGCATGGTCAAGAGCCTGGGCTTGCAGGCGCAGATGGCGCAGGAGTTCGGCCGCTGTGTGTTCGACGTGTCCCTCGATTGCGAAGACGGCGCGCCCGTGGGGGCTGAGGCCAAGCACGCTCAGATGGTGGTGAGCCTCGCCCATCAAGCGTTGAACGGCTATAAAAACCTGCCCGATGGCCAGCCGGCCACGGCACCGCGCATCGCCGCAAGGGTGCACCCGGTTGATCACCCGGCTTTTCACCAGGATATCCAGACGCTGGTAGAGGGCGCCGGCGACGTCTGGTGCCACCTGATGATCCCGAAGGCGGAGTCGGTGGCCGACATTGAGCTCGCCGTCAAGGCCATTGACCAGGCCGCCGTGAAACTCAAACGTGCCACGCCCCTACCTGTGCACGCGCTGATTGAATCCGCCAACGCCGTGCAAAACGCCTTCTCGATTGCCGCCCATCCGCGGGTGCAGTCGCTAAGTTTCGGCATGATGGATTTTGTCTCCAGCCACGGCGGTGCCATTCCCGCTTCGGCACTTGATGTGGTGTCCAGCGCCGGCAAATTGGGCCAGTTTGAGCACCCGCTGATCACACGGGCCAAGCTGGAAATTTCAAGCGCATGCCACGCTTCGGGCAAGGTGCCGTCGCACAGCGTGATCACCGAATTCTCTGACATGAACGCCATGAAAACGGCGGCATTGCGGGCCTCGCGCGAGTTTGGCTTCACCCGCATGTGGAGCATCCACCCGAGCCAGATCCGCCCGATCCTCGAAGCGCTGGCGCCTGGTTCCGGGGAAATTGAGGAAGCCGCCGACATTGTGGTCGCGGCCGAAAAAGCGCAATGGGCGCCCATCAACGCTGCCGGCCGCCTGCATGACCGCGCCAGTTACCGCTATTTCTGGCAGGTGCTGGAGCGGGCGGGCCAGACCGGCCGCCCGATGCCGGCTTCGGTGCAAAAGTATTTCAGTCCCCAAACCCAATGACCAGAGCCACCATGACGCCAAAAAATTACCTCAGGAGCGCAAGCCTTGTGGTAGCGCTGCTGCTGGCCACCGTGGTCGGCGTTGCGCAGGGGCAAACCAGCCGCAAGGAGATCAAGCGCAAATCGCCGCAGGTCGCGGCAGCGGTCACTGCCGCCGACGCGGCCTTGACACCGGGCGAACTCGCCATTGCCGAACGTGTTCACGTGGGTCTGTTGCCGTGCGAGCTGGGGCAGTCGATCACCATCACGCCAGACGCCAAATCGCCAGGGTATTTTGATGTCTCCACCAAAGGCAAAAAATACCGCATGTTCCCGGTCGAAACTTCAACGGGCGCCGTGCGCCTCGAAGATAAAAAGGCCGGC
>JANMMR010000405.1:0-2717 GCA_031373455.1 Rhodoferax sp. | reverse complement strand
TGGGCTGGCAAGAAGTCCGCCAAAGAGGCGTTGGACTCGATTGTGCTGCGCGGCAACGAGTTGCTGGGACGGTTTGAAAAAGCCAACAAGGGCAAGAAGGGCTAGTGGAAAAGCGGGTAGTCTTTCGCTCTGGCTGGCTGCCCTGGGTGCTCATCGCACCCCAGGCAGTGGTGATTGCCGTGTTTTTTTTCTGGCCCGCCGCGCAGGTGCTGGTGCAGTCGGCGCAGCAGGCCAACGCGTTTGGCACGTCAATTGAATGGGTCGGTCTGGAGAACTTCGAGAACCTCTGGAACGACCCGACGTACCTGGCGTCGTTCTACACCACGGCGATCTTTTCCACCCTGGTGGCGGTCCTTGGCATCAGCATCTCGTTGATCCTGGCGGTTTTCGCGGATCGCATCATCAAAGGCGCACTGGCCTACCGGACACTGCTGATATTGCCGTATGCGGTTGCGCCTGCAGTCGCCGGCGTGTTGTGGTTGTTCATGCTGGCACCCAGCGTGGGTGTGGTGTCGTTCTGGCTGCGCGCGCTGGGGGTGGACTGGAATCCGCTGCTGAACGGACAAGAGGCCATGGTGCTGGTAGTGCTTGCCGCGGTCTGGAAGCAGATCTCCTACAACTTCCTGTTTTTCCTGGCCGGTTTGCAAAGCATCCCGAAGTCACTGATCGAAGCTGCTGCGATCGATGGTGCTCGACCCTGGAGGCGCTTTTGGACGATCGTGTTCCCGCTGTTGTCGCCGACCACCTTTTTCCTGCTGGTGATCAACATCGTGTATGCCTTCTTCGAGACTTTCGGCATCATCGACGCCGCCACCTCGGGTGGTCCCGGCAAGGACACGTCGATTCTGGTCTACAAGATTTACTACGACGGTTTCAAAGCCATGGACCTTGGGGCGTCGGCCGCGCAGTCGGTGGTGCTGATGGTGATCGTGATATTGCTCACCGTGGTGCAATTCAAGTTCGTCGAGAAGAAAGTCAACTACTGACATGGTCGAACGCCGTCCCTGGCTCACCGCTATTT
Source organism: Rhodoferax sp. (assembly GCA_031373455.1). GTDB lineage: Bacteria > Pseudomonadota > Gammaproteobacteria > Burkholderiales > Burkholderiaceae_C > JANYCG01. The sequence continues at coordinate 1,696 of JANMMR010000405.1, read as the reverse complement.
CGCACCTGGTACTGATCCTGGGCGTGCTGCTGGTTGCCTTTCCGCTGTACCTGACCTTTGTCGCCTCGACGCATACCGCGCAGGATATCGTGCAGGCGCCAATGCCACTGTGGCCGGGCGCACAACTGGTGGAAAACTTCAGTGCGGGCTGGAACGGCACACGTACCGGACAGGGGTCGAAGGCACCGGTAGGGCAGATGATGCTGGTCAGCCTGGTGTCTGCCCTGACCATCGCCGTGGGCAAGATCGCCATCTCGCTGCTGTCCGCATTCGCCATCGTGTATTTCAGGTTTCCTTTCCGGATGTTCTTTTTCTGGGCGATTTTCGTGACGCTGATGCTACCGGTGGAGGTGCGCATCTTGCCGACCTACAAGGTGGTATCCGATCTGGGAATGCTTAACAGCTACGCCGGTTTGACGATTCCGCTGATTGCGTCGGCCACCGCCACCTTCCTGTTTCGACAATTCTTCCTCACGGTTCCAGACGAACTGGTGGAGGCCGCGCGTGTGGACGGTGCCGGCCCGATGCGGTTTTTCAAGGACGTGCTGGTACCGCTGTCCCGCACGTCGATCGCCGCGCTGTTCGTGATCCAGTTCATCTATGGCTGGAACCAGTATCTGTGGCCACTGCTGATCACGACCGAAGAGAATATGTATCCTGTGGTGATCGGCATCAAGCGCATGATTTCGGGTGGCGACGCGCAAACCGAGTGGAGCGTTGTGATGGCCACTGCCCTGCTGGCCATGATTCCGCCGGCCGTGGTCGTGGTGCTGATGCAGAAGTGGTTCGTCAAAGGGCTGGTGGATACCGAAAAATAGCAAAACGCGGGGCCGTCGGGAACACCTTCAGGCCCCGTCCCTCACCGCATCGATCCGATACTATGGCCGCAATTCAACTCAAAAACATCATCAAGCGCTACGGCACGGGAAAGACCGCCAACCAGGTCATCCATGGCGTCAGTGCCGACATCAAGGACGGCGAATTCGTCGTCATCGTCGGGCCATCCGGATGCGGCAAGTCAACGCTCCTGCGCATGGTCGCCGGGCTCGAAGAGATCACCGAGGGCGACATTTCCATTGGCAACCGGGTCGTGAACGAGTTGGAGCCGTCCGAACGCGACATCGCCATGGTGTTTCAGAACTACGCGCTGTACCCGCACATGAGTGTGTTCGACAACATGGCCTACGGCCTCAAGATAGCCAAAGTGCCGATGGATGAAATCAAGACCCGGGTTGACAAGGCCGCCAAAATCCTGGAGCTTGCCCCTTTCCTGCTGCGCAAGCCGCGTGAACTCTCGGGCGGGCAGCGCCAGCGTGTCGCCATGGGCCGCGCCATCGTGCGCCAGCCGCAGGTGTTTCTGTTTGATGAGCCACTTTCCAACCTCGACGCCAAGCTGCGCGCCCACACCCGGCTTGAAATCCAGAAGCTGCACCGCGAGCTGGGCATTACCTCGCTCTTTGTCACTCATGACCAGGTCGAGGCCATGACGCTGGCGCAACGCATGATCGTGATGAACGCGGGGGTGATGGAGCAGTTTGGCACGCCGGAAGAAGTCTATACCCGCCCGGCCACCACATTCGTCGCCAGCTTCATCGGTTCACCGCCGATGAATCTGTTGCGTGCCGCGCCCGACGCAAAGCCCGGAACGATTGTCGGCATCCGTCCCGAGCACCTGGACATCAGCGCTTCGGGTTGG
>JANMMR010000542.1:0-11985 GCA_031373455.1 Rhodoferax sp. | reverse complement strand
TATACCGGCGGGCCGCGTCGGCACCTCGGAAGACATGGCGGGAGCCGCCATCTACCTGGCCTCGCGCGCGGGCGACTACGTGGTCGGCTCCACGCTCGTCGTGGACGGCGGCGTGACACACGCGCGCGGCTGATCGGCCGGCCCCATGCCGCTGTGCCGGGCAAGGGATTTCCCTGACCCGGCAAGCCGCGATTCGCCTTCCGAAGTGGCCGAAACCGGTCAAGATGGAGGCATGCGCACCAAGGAGTTATCATGCACCATCAGAGCGGCCTCGACGCATCGTTCCTGTATCTGGAGACACCTGAGCAACCCATGCATGTGGGAGGTCTCAAAATCTATGAGCTGCCTGCGGATTACGAAGGGGATTTCCTGGACAAGCTGCGTGCCCACATCGGCGCGCGCATGCATCTGGCGCCCGTCTTCCAGCGCAAGCTGGTGAACATGCCGTTCGAGCTGGCCAATCCGGTATGGGTGGCGGATGACGACGTCGACATGGAGTACCACATCCGCAGCACCGTGTTGCCCAAGCCGGGCAGCCGCGCGCAACTCGACAAGCTGGTCGGCCGCCTGCATTCGAGCCTGCTCGATCGCAGCCGGCCGCTCTGGGAGTTCTATGTCATCGAGGGGCTGGAGACCCCGGCAGACGCCACACCCGGAACGCGCCATGTGGCCTTTTATTCCAAGGTGCACCACGCGGCGGTCGACGGTGAGGCCGGTGTGGCGCTGGCACAGGCGATCATGGACATTTCTGAAGTGCCGCGCCACGTGAAGCCCGCGCCGCGCCGCCCGGCACTGGCGCAAGACAACTTCGGCATTGCCGAGTTGACGCTGGGCGGCCTGCGAAATTCGGCCACGCAGGCCCTGAAACTCGCGCGCTCCTTGCCCACGCTGCTGCGCGCCGGCTTGCAAATGCTCAAGCCGGCTGCCCACCCGGACGGCGCTGAATCCGAAGGCGGCGTTGCCAAGGCGTTCGCACGCGGCGCGCTGGCCGCCGGGCGCGCCAACTGGTTTGCACCCAAAACGCCGATCAACGTGAACGTGACCAACCAGCGCGTGTTTTCCAGTTTTTCGATTCCGCTTAAAGAGCTCAAACATATTGCCAAGGGCAATGGCGTCACCCTCAACGACGTGGTGCTGGGCGTCTGCTCGGGCGCACTGCGCCACTACCTGGCCGACCTCAACTGCAAACCCAAGCAGCCGCTGCTTGCGGGCGTGCCGGTGAGCCTGCGCGAAGAGGGCAACACCGACATGAACACCCAGGCGTCGATGATGCGCATCAGCCTGGCCAGCAACATCAAGGACCCGATCGAGCGCCTCCAGGCGATCCGCACCGCCAGCTCTGCAGCCAAGGCCGCGACCAACAGTGTCAAGACGGCGCTGCCCACCGACTTCCCTTCGCTCGGGGCGCCGTGGCTGCTGAGCGGCGTGGCCTCACTGTTTGGCCGCTCGAAGCTGGCCAACAGCATGCCGCCCATCGCCAACCTGGCCATCAGCAATGTGCCCGGCCCGAAGATCGCGCTCTACATGGCGGGCGCGAAGATGTTGACCTATTACCCGGTGAGCATCGTCATGCACAGCCTGGGCCTGAACGTGACCGTGCAGAGTTACAACGGATCGCTCGACTGGGGCCTGATCGCCTGCCGCAAGGCCATGCCCGATTTGCCCGAGCTGGCCAAATACATGTTGGCGGCGCATGCCGAACTGGTGAAGCTGACACCCGAGGCGGCGCTGGCCGCAGAGACCAATGTTGTCGAGTTGAAGCCAGCCGCGGTCAAACCAATCGCATCGCGAAAAAGCACGGGCGCGGCAGGCAAAACCGCAGGCTTGGCGGGCAAACGCGTTGCCACCGGTTCGGCGCGAAAGTCCGGGCGGGTAAAAACAGCTTAAGCGGCTGCAGTGGGTTTCAGAGCGGCGCCACCGGAATGCAAATGTCGCAGGTCATGATGCCGCTGGCCGGGTCGTAGCCGGCATCCGGCCCGTAGTATTCAAAACTTGGCCGGGCGTCCAACTGCAGGCCGCTGCCGGGCAGCCAGTCGCGCAGGAGCGTGGTCCAGCCGGCGGGAAACTCTGCGCCGGTACCCTTGAAGCGGTAGGCGGCGTAACGACCGCCCGGAATGGTTGTGACGAGGGCCTTGCCCGATGGTGCGAAGCCGGCCGGCACTTCCACGCAGGCGTCGTAGCGCAGTTTCGCGGGCGTCGCGATGCCGGGGTCGTCGTGGCTGATGCCGTAACGCGGCTGCTCCAAGAGGCCGTGGGTTGCGGCCCAGGGGTAATACACGGTCTGCCAGAACTGCGAGATCGGCTCGCCGGGCGGGCCCACGTAACGCAGGTAGGCCACGGTGGTGGGCTGGCGTTCGATCAAGGTGACTTGGGGTTTGGTTTGCACGGCAATCTCCAGAGGGTTGAGGGAGCCCTCAGTGTCCGGGCCCTCCGCCGCGCCGTCCTGACCCGGATTGCCATCGGCCTGACCCAAATTGCGCTGGGCCTGACCAGACTTGCGCGCCAAGGCCCGCTCGTGCAGGGCGCGCGCCCGCCAGGCTGTGGGCGAGGCGCCAAAGCGCTTTCGAAAGGCCCGCGAGAAGGCTTCGCCCGAACCAAACCCCACGCCCAGCGCGGCCTGCAGCACGGAGAGGCGCGGCTGCGCGGCCATGCGCATGGCGGCCACCTCGACGCGGCGGCGGCGCAAATAATCGCCCAGGGTCTCATTCATCCAGGCGGCAAACAGGCGGTGAAAATGAAACGACGAGAAGTGCGCCACGCCGGCCAGGGTGGCCAGGTCCAGCGGCTGGTCGAGCTGCTGGCCGATGTGCGCCAGCACCCGGTGCATGCGCCGCTGGTACTCGGCGCGGCTCGAAGCAGGGGCTGGCGGGGGCTGGGTCATCGGCAAACCCTGTCAATGCCGGATTGAGTCAATAATTAACATGGGTGTTAACAATTTTGGCGATTTTGCTGTTTTTCGAAAAATAATGAAAAAATCGGCAATAAAGTCACGTAAATAATAGATTGTTTGCTATTAATAATATAGCATCTTGAATTCACCAACTCGGTTCGTGGCTGTCGCTGCAAGGCCTGCATTGCCCCGATGAAATCTGCTCAGCGCCCAACAAAACCGTAGGTGCCGTGTTCCAGCGCCTCGCGCAGGGCCGCTTGCGAGGCGGACATCGCCGCGCGGTAAAACACCGTGCCGAAACTGATGCGTTTGACGCCGCAAGCCTGCAACTGCGCGCGGCTGAAGGATTTGCCCGCAATGCCCACCATGAAGCTGAACGGTTTGGTCAGCGCGGCGCACACGGCTTGCACAGCGCGGGTGTCGGGCAGCGCCGGGGCGAAAAGCACGTCGGCGCCGGCAGCTTCGTAAGCTTGCAGGCGTTTGATGGTGTCGGCCAGGTTGTCGATGCCGCGCAGATGGTTTTCACAGCGGGCCGTGAGCGTGAAGTGAAACGGCAGCGCGCGGGCGGCCTGCACGGCGGCGCGCACGCGTTCAACCGACAGCTCAAACGGGTAAATTGCCAGTGCGGCATTGCCCGAGTAGTCTTCGATGGAGCCGCCGACCAGGCCGGTTTCACCCGCGAGGCGGATGGTTTCCGCCACGTGCTCCGGCGAATCGCCAAAGCCGTTTTCCAGGTCGGCCGAGACCGGCAAGTTGCTGACCGCGCAGATGTCGCGCGCGTGCGCGAGCGCCGCTTCGCGCCCCAGCCGGCCGTCACGCAGGCCTTTGGCCACGGCACTGGCGCCGCTGGAGGTGGCCAGCGCTTTGGCGCCGAGTTTTTCAAATTGCAGGGCGGAGCCAGCGTCCCAGGGGTTGGGCATTTCAAAGATGCCGGGCGCGTCGTGCAAGGCGCGAAAGGCTTCGGATTTGCGGGCGAGTTCTGAAGCGTCTTGGGGGGAAGTCGGGTTGGCGTTCATGCGGGTCGCATCCATCAGTGGGTCAGTGGGTGGGTCATGGGGCGGAGTCGGGGCCGGTCAACATCCTCACCTTCACACTTTTTCCTTTTATTTTGCCTGCATTGAGCTTGGCGCACGCGGCGCTGCCCAAAGCGCGTTGCACCGCCACAAAGGTGCAGAACTCCGTGACAGCGATTTTGCCGATCTGATCGCGCGTGTAGGCCACGCCGCCTTCCGCGCCGGTGAGCGCGCCGAGCACGTCGCCCGGGCGGATTTTCTCCTTGCGCCCACCGAGAATCTGCAAGGTAACCATGGGCGGCAGCAGCGGGCCTTTGCCGGTGGGAGTGAGTTCTTCAACCTTGTGCCAGCTCGATTCGCGGCTCTGGTACTGCTCGATTTTCCCCACGGCGCCCATTTCGTTCATGGCCGCCAGGCTCAGCGCCAGGCCGGTTGCGCCGGCGCGTGCGGTGCGGCCGATGCGGTGCACATGCACTTCCGGGTCGGGCGTGATGTCGACATTGACCACCGCTTCGAGCTCTTTGATGTCAAGCCCGCGCGAGGCGACGTCGGTGGCCACCAGCACCGAGCAGCTCTGGTTGGCAAACTGCGCCAGCACCTGGTCACGCTCGCGCTGCTCGAGCTCGCCATACAGCGCCAACGCGCTGAAGCCCTGCTCCTGCAATGAAATCACAAGGTCTTTGCACTGCTGTTTGGTGTTGCAAAACGCCAGCGTGCTCACCGGGCGGAAATGGTTCAGGAGCTTCGCCACGGTTTCAAATTTGCTGGCGCGCGTCACCTCGTAAAAGCGCTGCTCGATAAGTTCCTTGGCGTGTTGCGCCTCCACTTTGACCTGCAGCGGCTCCTTCATGAACTGCTTGGCGAGCTTTTCGATGCCTTCGGGGTAGGTGGCCGAGAAAAGCAGCGTCTGGCGCTCTTTGGGTGCCTGTTTCACCACGGTGGTGATGTCGTCGAAAAAACCCATGTCGAGCATGCGGTCGGCTTCGTCAAGCACCAGGGTGTTGAGGCCTTCGAGGCTGAGGTAGCCGCGCGCCAGGTGGTCCATCACCCGCCCGGGCGTGCCCACCACCACGTGAGCGCCGTGTTCCAGCGAGGCGCGCTGCCCGCGCAGGGCCACGCCGCCACACAGGGTGACGACCTTGATGTTGTCGGCCGCGCGCGCCAGGCGGCGGATCTCCACCGTGACCTGGTCGGCCAGCTCGCGCGTGGGGCACAACACGAGGGACTGCACGGCAAACCAGCGCGGGTTGAGTTTGGACAGGAGCGCCAGCGCGAAAGCGGCGGTTTTTCCGCTGCCGGTTTTGGCCTGGGCGATCAGGTCTTGCCCGGCCAGCGCAGCGGGCAAGGTGGCGGCCTGGATCGGCGTCATCTCCAGGTAACCGAGTTGGGTGAGGTTGGAAAGTGTGGCGGGGCTGAGCGCCAGAGTCTGGAAGGCGGTTTCGGCTTTCGTGTTGTTGTTTTGGATCATGCGGCGATTATCGGCCGCCGCATTTTTCAGATGGCAGCTTTTGCGAAATCGCGCGCTACTCGGGTGTCAGGCCAACGTCCCGCACGAACTTGGCCCACATCACTTCGCCCGCGCGGATGTTGTCGGAGGCTTGAGCCGGCGTCAAGGCTTCGACCGGGATCAGCATGCGCTCAAACTCGGCCCGTACTTTGGGGTCGTTGGCGGCTTCCCGCAGGGCCGCTGCCAGGCGCGCGGTGAGTTCTGCAGGCATGCGCGCTGGAGCCAGAATCAAGTGGACGGTGTGCCAGCCGACGTTTGCGACCCCTGATTCCGCCATGGTCGGCGCGTCCGGCAAGCCAGGCAGGCGTTGCGCCGCGCTGCAGGCCAGCAGTTTGGCCCGTCCCGTTTTCAGATGGGGCGCGCCGGCTCCGGCAGGAATGAAGGCGACCTGGACGCGCCCTTCCAGGAAGTCGGGCATCATTTGCGCGCTGCCTTTGTAGGGGATCCGCTCCATGCGCACGCCGGTGGCTTGGAGGAACTGGCTCGAGATCAGGTATTCACCGGGGGAACTGCTGCCGTAGCTCAGTTTGTCGGGGTTGGCCTTGGCGTGGGCCACAAATTCCTTGACCGTGTTGGCGGGTACACCCGAGCTTACGAACAGGCAAATCTGGTTGCCCCCGACAGCGCCGATGGCCGTGAATTCAGACAGGGAGGCAAAGGACGGATTCTTCATCAGCACGGGCAGCCCAACCATGCCGCTGGGCGCGAACAGCAGGGTGCGCCCGTCCGGCGGCGTCATGGCCACAGCCTGCGCGCCGATGGCTCCCAGCGCGCCAGGCTTGTTGTCCACCACCACCTCCTGGCCCAAGGCCTTTGACATGGCATTGGCGATCAGACGCGCCGCCTGGTCTGAGGGGCCCGCTGGCGCCAATGGCACCACCAGGCGAACCGTGCCGCCAGCCGGCTGGGCGGCGCCAGCCAGCGGAAGGCAGGCCAGGGCGAGAAGGGCGAGGGCGTGGCACAACGCGTGTTTCATGGCTTTTTCTCCTTAAATTGGGCCGAAGTTTAGGATTCAGGAGCCGTTTCGGATATACCATTTCACGCCACCCGGCCTCAACCGTTGATTGAGGTACCTGTTTTTTTTGGAGCCATTTTTGGACAAGCTTCGTGCGCTGCAGTATTTCCTGGCCGCTGCCGACGCAGGCAGCCTGTCGGCGGCAGCGCGCGAGTTGGGGGTCAGTCTGGCGGCGGTCGCCAAGCTGGTCTCGGCGCTCGAGCGCGATCTGGGCTCCGCTTTGTTTGACCGCACTCCGCGCGGATTGACGCTCACCTCGGATGGCGAGGTCTACCTGGAAGCCTGCCGCCCAGCGGTTGAGCAAATAGCCGCTGCGGGGGATGCCGTGCGTTTCACCAAAGACCGCCCCCGGGGAACGGTGATTGTCGGAGCGCCCAGCCATGTGACCCGGCACTGCCTGGCGCCGGCGCTGGAGAAGTTTCATGCGCGCTTTCCCGAAGTCGATGTCGATTTGCGCAATGTGGGCCGAACCAGCGAGCCAGCCGCCAAAGGGGTCGAGGTTTTCATCCTGATGGGCTGGCTGCCGCCGCATGAACTTGTAGCCAAGCGCCTGGCGATGACACGTGGGCTGATTTGCGCCACGCCATCCTATTGGCGTGAGCACGGCATGCCAAAACGCCCAGCCGATCTGCTGCGCCACACGTGTCTGCCCTACCGCAACCCGGACGGCGTGTTGCTGGACCACTGGCGTTTTTCCCGAGGCGAGGAGGTGGAGGCTGTCACCGTGCAAAGCTGGCTCACCGCCAGCGACCGCGAGACCTTGCTGGACGCCGTCCTTACCGGCGCCGGCATCATGCGCCTGTCAGACGTGACGGTGCTTGATTTGCTCGCCAGCGGCCGTCTGGTTGTCGCTTTGAATGACTGGGAAATGCTGGACAACCCGCCGATCACCCTGTTGTACCGTTCCAACCACCGCCGGATTCCGCGCCTGCGCGCGTTTGTCGATTTCGCCGCAGCGCTGTTTGCCGACCTGGTGATTGCCGCAGATCCCGGCCCTGGCCGCACGCGTCGCAGTGACGCGCCGCGCTGGTCAAAACGCTCGGCGGTGCGGGCGTCGACAATGTTCGAGACAAAATCCTGACATGACAATCCCCATGACCCAACCGAAACCGCCTGACTTGCCACCCGCGGCTTTTGCCACCCTGCCCGATCTGATCGGGCAACATGCCTGTGCGGCGCCAGACCGTATCGCGCTTGAAGTCGGCGCCAGCCGCCTGAGCTACGCCGGGCTGGATGCCATGATGCACCGCGTGGCCAGCGCCTTGCAACGTGCTGGCCTGAAGGTGGGCGACTCGATTGCCATCTGCGCGAGCAGCAGCATCGCCTATTCAGGTGTCTTTCTGGGCGCCCTGCGCGCCGGTGTGGTGGTAGCGCCGCTGGCGCCGAGCTCCACACCGAAAGGCTTGGCGCGGATGATTCAGGATGCCGGCGCGCGCATTGTGTTCACCGATGCAAGCTGTGCCGGCCTCGTAGGCCAGGCACTGGCGGCGCTGCCCGCACTGGTGACTTGCGTCAGCATGGACCCTGCGGGTGCGGGCCCGGCGAGCGGCGGCTGGCTGGCGCTCCAGGACTGGCTTGCGCCCGTGGCCGCTGTGGCGGCTGTGGCGCCGATTTCGGGTGAGCACGCCTTCAACATCATCTATTCCTCCGGTACCACCGGCGAGCCCAAGGGCATTGTGCAGTCGCACGGCATGCGCTGGGCACACATCCAGCGCGGTGTCACCTACGGGTATGGCAGCAACACGGTCACACTGCTGTCAACGCCGCTGTATTCCAACACCACACTGGTGGTGTTTATCCCCACGCTGGCCTATGGCGGCACCGTGGTGATGATGCCCAAGTTTGACGCTGGCGAATACCTGAAGCTGGCGCAGGCGCTGCGCGTGACGCACACCATGCTGGTGCCCGTGCAATACCAGCGCCTGCTGGCGCGGCCGGACTTTGACAGTTTTGACCTCTCGAGTTTCAAGATCAAGTTTTGCACCAGCGCGCCCTTTGCAGCGAGCCTGAAGGCCGATGTGCTCAAACGCTGGCCCGGCGGCCTGGTGGAGTTTTACGGCATGACCGAAGGCGGCGGCACCTGCATCCTGGAGGCGCACCTGCACCCCGACAAGCTGCACACCGTGGGCAAACCGGCCTTGAACCACGACATCCGCCTCATTGGCGAAGACGGCAAGGTGGTCGGGCCACTGGAAGACGGCGAGGTGGTGGGTCACTCCGCCAGCATGATGACCGGCTACCACGGCCGGCCCGAAAAAACCCGCGAGGCCGAGTGGTTTGACGACACCGGCAAACGCTTCATCCGCACCGGCGACATCGGGCGTTTTGACGCCGATGGTTTTCTCACGCTGTTTGACCGCCGCAAAGACATGATCATCTCGGGCGGCTTCAACATTTACCCCAGCGATCTCGAAGGCGTGTTGGCGGCCCACCCGGACGTGCTGGAGGTAGCCGTGGTCGGCGTGCCCTCGGTGGCTTGGGGCGAGACACCGGTGGCCTTCGTTGTGCGCAACCCTGCGAGCACAGGAAGCGCCCACGCTGCGAGCCCGGATGAAACCGCCGGCCTGTTGGCCTGGGCCAACCGCCAGCTTGGCAGCACCCAACGCATTTCTGCCGTAATATGGGTCGACGCCCTGCCACGCAGTGCCATCGGCAAAGTGTTGAAGAGGGAGTTGCGCGAAAGGTATTCGGCGCCTCAAGCATGAATGAACCGATCCGGTCTGCCCTGACGAAAAACGACCCGCGCGGGTCGATGATCCGCCTCGTGGCCGATTCGGTGCCAGCCCTGATCGCCTACTATGAAGTCGGCTCCATGCAGTGCCTGTTTGCCAACCGGCGTTATGCCGAATACAACGGCTGGACCACCGAAACCATTCTGGGCAGGAACATCCGCGAGATTGTGGGTGAAGCGGCTTACCTGGCCATCGAACCCCACGTGCGGGAGGCGCAGGCCGGCAGGGGCTCGATTTACCAGCGTGAGCAAACCCTGCCGGACGCAAGCAGACGGATGATTGAAGTTAACCTGGTGCCGCATTTTGATCATCAGAAGCTGCTGCAAGGGGCTTTTGTCCTGATCAACGACATTACCGATCACTGGCTTGCAGAGCAGGCGCTGCGGCACAGTGAAGAACGAATGCGCAAGTTTGTCGAAGCTACCGAGGAAGGCATCTTTTTCCACAAAAACCGACGCATCACGGATGTCAACGGCGCCTTGCTTCGGATTACCGGTTATTCGCGCGACGAATTGGTTGGGCACATGACAACGGAGTTCGTTCCAGATGCCTTGTACGAAAAGATGCGCCTGCAGTTTGAGTCTGGCAGCGAGCGTCCCTATGAGTCGGTCCTGCTGCACAAACACGGCTACGAATTTCCGGTTGAGTGCGTGATGAAGACCATGCCATTCGCCGGCGAAGAAGTTCGCCTGATTGTGGTGCGGGACATGACCGCGCACAAGAAAGCTCAGGCGCGCATCGAGTTTCTGGCGCTGCACGACACCTTGACGCAGTTGCCCAACCGCAACTACCTCAAGGAGCGCCTGGAGAGCATCACTGCCCTGGCGCGGCGGCGCAACAGCGCAATGGCGGTGTTGTTCATCGACCTGGACAATTTCAAGACGGTCAATGATTCAGTGGGCCACCATGTGGGTGACGAACTGCTGCGCGAGATCGCCCGGCGCATCGCCGCGACAGTGCGCGATTCCGATGTGGTCTCGCGCCTGGGGGGCGACGAATTTGTCGTCGTGTTGTCGGAAATCGGCTCCAGTGAAGACGCCTCGCTGGTCGCGCAAAAATTGCTGGAGGTGGTCAATGCGCCGGTTCTGGTGGAAGGGCACAAACTGCATGTGTCGCCATCGGTCGGGATCAGCCTGTTTCCGACAGACGGCGAGACAGCGGACGACCTGATCCGCAGCGCCGATGCCGCCATGTACCACGCCAAGGAAAGCGGTCGCAGCAACTACAAATTCTTCCGGCCGGCTTTGCACCAGCGCGCAAAAGGCAAGCTGGACCTTGAGCGCCATCTGCGTGACGCCCTGCAGCGGCGTGAGTTTGTGCTGCACTACCAGCCGCAAAAACGCCGCAGCGACGGCGCCGTGGTGGGTATGGAGGCGCTGATCCGCTGGCAACACCCCGAGCGCGGCTTGATCGGGCCGGACAAGTTTGTCGCGTTCGCCGAAGAGCGCGGGCTGATCGGGTCAATCGACCGCTGGGTGCTGCAGGAAGCCTGCCGCCAGATGAAGGCCTGGCACGATCAGGGCAGCCTGAAGGTGCCGGTGGCGATCAACTTGTCTGCCACCGATTTCCGGCAGGGTGATCTGCTCGACGACATATCGGGTGTGTTGCTAGAGACCGGCCTGGCGCCCCAATTTCTGGAAATTGAGCTGACCGAGTCGGTGCTGATGGACCGCGACAGCCACGTGATGGAGATTTTGACCAAACTCAAAGCGCTCGGCGTCGGCCTGACCTTGGATGATTTTGGCACCGGTTATTCGTCGTTGGCCTACCTGAAGCGTTACCCGATTGGCAAACTCAAAATTGACCGCTCGTTCATCAGTGACCTGACCACGGATGCCGGCGACCTGGCCTTGACAACTGCCATCATCCAGATGGCCAAGGGCCTCAAGATGAAGACCGTGGCTGAAGGCGTCGAAACGCAGGCCCAGCTCGATCTGCTCGGCGAATTGGGGTGCGATGAATTTCAGGGCTATCTGATCGCACACCCCCTGAAGGCTCAGGACGCGCGGGTTTTCATTGCCACCTAGGCTCAGGCGAAATACTGCGCAACGTACTCTTCGAACGGAATTTGCGCGCTGGCCTCGATTTGCGCCTGGGCTTCGATGGAACGCCGCGCGCTGTCGTCAAAACGTTTCTGCGCCACCTCATCGAGCCCCTTGGCCAACAGGCTGGTTTTGTGCTGCGCGGAGAGCGCCAGGCTGAAAGGCACCAGGCCCCCGTGGTTGCGGATGTGTTCCAGCACGATGGCCGAGGGCGTCTGGTCGGGGTGGTCAATGCGTTCGCGCAACCGCGCGAGCGTTTGCCGATAACGGTCGCCGCCGTAAGCGGTATCCAGAATCGCCGCAAACGGCGCCATGTCGTCAAACAGTTCATGGGCCATGGGGCGCATGGGTTGTTCGGTGTTGTGCACCACCAGGTGCAGGTCGGGGTGGCGGCCACGGCTCACCACGCGGCGTTTGTTCTCCAGGTTTTCACCTTGCTCGCGGCTGGTGATGGGCGGGCTGTCACGCAGCAGGCACATCAGCAGGAAGGCGTCGCCGAAGTCGCTTTGTTCGGGCGCAATGCCAATGTCGATCAGCGGGTTCAGGTCAAACAGCCGCACTTCGAGGTATTCAACGCCATACTTCTGCAGCGCAATGGCCGGGCGCTCGCCCTTCAGGCCGATGCGTTTGGGGCGGATGCCGGCGTAAAACTCGTTTTCGATCTGCAGCACATTGGCGCTGAGCTGTTTCCAGTGTTCGCCCTTGCCGTCGTTGTTGTTCACGCGCACGCCGATTGCCTGGTAATACGGATCGGGCGTGTGCACGGCGGCGTCGAGTGCCTGTGCG
>JANMMR010000347.1:0-7141 GCA_031373455.1 Rhodoferax sp. | reverse complement strand
TTTGCCAAAACTGGTGGCGCCGATGGTGATGACCGGCATATGGGGGCGCAAGCCGTTGATCACCATCTCGCTGGCAGAGGCCGTGCCGCCTGCGGTGATGACAAACAGACGGCTCAGGTTCTCCAGCGGCGCGGCGGGCAGAGTTTGCAGGCTTGACGTGAACGCCTGGGCCACGTTATTGGCTGAGTATTTGGCATTGAAGCGAAACAGCGCAAAGGTGCTGCCGCTGAGCCGGGAGCCGCCGAGCATGCTGGCCAGGTCCCGCGCCTGGGTGGTGCTGCCACCGCCGTTGTAACGCAGGTCCAGCACGACTTCAGTCACGCCCGCCGCCCTGAAACTGTTGATCGCCGCGCCCATCGCTGCCGCGCCGCTAGCGATGAATTCCTGGTAAGCAAGGTAGCCCACTCTGGCGCCATTGGGCGCGGTCAACACGGTGGCATGGCTCACGGGCGAGAGGTCGAATTCGGCCGAGTTCACACTGAAGCTGCGTTGCACGCCGGCCAGGTCACGCACGACGAAGTTGCGCGCAATGCCGGTCGTGGTAACAGCCGCGTTGGCGCCCGCCACAATCTGCGCCGGTGTGAATCCGTCGATGGTGACAATGGTCTCTCCACGCCGCAAGCCCGCCAGCCCCACCGGGCTCAAGGCTTCCACGAGCCGCACTTTGAGGATGGTTTGCGCCGCATCGGCCCAGGCCAACGAGTAGCCGTAACCGGTGCGCCGGCCCTGCGCAAAAAACTGCAGGAACTGCTGGGTGGATTGCGAGAAGCTGTAGCGGTCGACCACCGGGTACAGGAGACTGGTGAAGTACTGGTCCATGGACGTGGCCGCTTCGTTGGGCGTGCCCTGGCGGTCATACCAAAGGTACTGGTCGTTCATGAAATCACGCAGCCAGGCGCGCTGGTCTGCAACGGCGCAGGTTTGCGGCACTCCCGGATAGGGACTCGCGCCCTGCACGGCACCGCCACCACCCGAGCCTCCGCCACCGCAAGCTGCCAGCAGCAGCCCGCATGCGCTCAAAAACAACCTGACGGTGGATTTGCCCATTGCCTCAGCTCCCTGCTTTTGCCGCTTTGTGATGGGCCGATTGTGCCTTTGCAATCTGGCCACGGGCCTGGCGCACGCCAAACAGGATGCCAACCGTCACCAAAGCCAGGCCTGCCCACAGGTTCCAGGTCAAAGGTTCACCCAGAAAATACACGGCACCCAAGGCCGAAGACCCCGGAACCACGGCGGTGAACATGGTGGTGCGCACCGGGCCAAAATACTGGACCATTTTGGTGAAGGTGATGCCGGAAATCACCACGGACCCGCAGCCCTGGAACAGCATCTGGAAGAGGATGTCGGCCACCGGCGCGGTTGCCAGTGTGCTCGGAACCACCTGCAACACGACCAGCACCGCATACACCGGCACATAGGTCATGGCCGCGAAAACAGTGATGGCAATGGTGGCCCGCACGGCGTCAAGCGCAAACTTGCGCGCCAACACGGTATACATCGACCAGCTGAAGGCACCGATCATGAACAGCACATCACCGCGCCAGACACTGCCCCCGTCGAAGGCGCGCAACAGGCTGGCGCCACCCACCAACAGGGCGCCGCAGACGATCAGGCCCAGGCTGATCAGGCGAACCCGCGTGAGCCGTTCGCGCAAAACCACCACCGCCAGCAGCGTCGTCCACAAAGGCAAACTGCCTGGCAACAGCACCGATGCGTGTGCGGCGGGCGCGAAGACAAACCCGCTGTAGGCAAACATGCCATACAGGAGGCCGCCAAAAACGCCCGTCAGCGCGGTGACCTTCAGTGAAAGCGGTGAGAAGCCAAACATCGATGACGCCTGGGCATTGCCTTGCGCCCGGTCACGCCGCACCAGCCACCAGCCCCAGGGCAAGAGCACCAGGCCGGCACCCAGAATGCGGGCCAGCACGATGTCCAGCGGCGTCATCGTTGCGCCGCGGGCCGGGTCGGTGGTCGCTCGGGCGATGACGATGAAAGACGTCCAGATGATGACGGTGATCACCGCTGCCGAGATGCCGACGGCCCTGGGCGAGAGGGATTTGAAGAAGCGCATGGCACGATTATCTGTGGCGGCGGTAGACTTGCCCGCGATGATTGCCCCTATGACCGCCCGAACGACCGCCCTTTTCCCTATCGCCCCTGCCGCCTATCCAGCCCGGGCTTGCCTTGCCGCGTTCCTGTGGTGTTTTGCACTGGGCACTGTGGCACAGAACTTGCCGCCGGAAGTTGAGGCTGCACTGCAACGCGCCAATGTGTCGCGTGAGGCGGTGGCCATTCTTGTCACCGAGGTGCAAAGCCGCAGTAGCCCGCGCTTGAGCCACCGCGCCAGCACGCCAGTCAACCCCGCCTCGGTGATGAAACTCGTCACCACCTACGCGGCACTTGATTTGCTCGGCCCCAGTTTCTCGTGGAGCACGCCGGTGTACCTGGATGGCGCGGTGCGGGACGGCACCTTGAATGGCAACCTGTACATCAAAGGGCAAGGCGACCCGAAACTGGTTTCAGAGCGCCTGTGGCTGCTGTTGCGCCGGGTGCAGGGGCTGGGCATCAAGACCATCAACGGCGACATCGTGCTGGACCGCAGCGCCTTTGAAACCGTGGAGGTGGACCCTTCGGTGTTTGACGGTGAACCCCTGCGCCCCTACAACGCGGCCCCCGACGCGCTCTTGATCAACTTCAAGTCGGTGGTGATGACCTTCGTGCCCGACCGCACCAACAATGTGGCGCAAGTCCAGGTAGAGCCGCCACTGGCCGGTGTGCAAATGCCTGCCACGGTGCCCTTGAGCAATGCCGCCTGCAACGACTACCGGGGCAGCCTGCGCGCTGATTTTTCCGATGCGTCGCAGATTCGCCTCTTGGGCAGTTATCCGGCCAGTTGCGGCGAGAAGGTCTGGCCTGTGGCTTACGCCGACCCGAAATCCTTCGCCGTGCGCGCGGTCGACGGCATGTGGCGCGAAATGGGCGGGAAAATTTCTGGCGGGGTTCGCGAAGGCCGCCTGCCACCCAACCTTGCGGCGCTGAAGCCAGCCTTTGAAGTGGCGTCACCCACGTTGCCCGAGGTGATCCGCGACATCAACAAATACAGCAACAACGTGATGGCGCAGCAGTTGTTTCTCACGCTGAGCCTGCAAAACAAATCAACCAACAACGCCAACGGCACAACGGCGACGCTGGCCGCCTCACGCGACCTGCTGCAGCGCTGGTGGCGCAGCAGCATCAGCGACGGCGATATTCCGGTGTTTGACAACGGCTCGGGCCTTTCGCGCAGCGAACGCATCACCGCGCAGGGCCTGACGCGCCTGCTGCAAACGGCCTATGCGTCACCGCTGATGCCGGAGCTCATCTCCTCATTGCCGATCACCGGCATAGACGGCACCTTGCGCAGCAGCCGCGGCAAGGCACGCGGCAGCGCCCACCTGAAAACCGGCACGCTGCGCGATGTGGCGGCGATTGCCGGCTACGTTTTGGGAAACAGTGGGCGCCGCTATGTGGTGGTGATGGTCGTTAACCAGGCCGGGGCGGTGGCGGCGAGGCCTGCCATGGATGCGCTAGTAGACTGGGTGGCCAACGACCGTCCCTAGAACCCAAACAACCCCATCACCCTGTGAGGTAATCGATGAAGTCATTGTTGACCGTGCGCATCCTCTGTGTCGTACTGCTGGGCCTCGCGAGTGCCTGTGCATCGGCCCAAACCTGGCCTAGCAAACCAGTGCGGCTGGTGCTGCAGTTTCCTCCGGGGGGTTCGACCGACGCCGTTGCCCGGATTCTGGCGCAGGCCATGACGGCGTCGCTGGGTCAACCCGTTCTGGTAGAAAACAAACCGGGCGCTGACGGCGCCATTGCGGGCGATTTTGTGGCTCGGGCCGAGCCGGATGGGCACACCTTCTTCATGGCGACCAACACCGCGATGATGCAGGTGCCGCTGCTCAAGAAGAACGCGCCTTACGACGCGGTCAAAAGTTTCACGCCGGTCTCGCTGATTGGGCGTTACGTCTATGTGCTGGTCACCCACCCCAGCGTACCGGCCAAAGATGTAACCGAATTACTCGCCCACGCGCGCAACAACCCGGACAAACTCGGCTACGGCAGTTACAGCGGCGTCACCCAGCTGATGCATGTCCGGCTCAAGTCGGTGAAGGCCGACATGACGCTGGTGCCCTACAAAGGTGAGGCCCCCACCGTGACGGTCATTCTGGGCAACCATGTGCAACTGACCTTTGCAACACCGGCCAGCACCCTGCAACACATCAAGGAAGGCAAACTTCGCGCCTTGGCGGTCTTGCTGCCGGCCCGCTCGGCGCTGTTGCCAACCGTGCCTACCGGCGCTGAGGCCGGCCTCCCGCCATTCACGGCCGGCACGTGGGCAGCATTGTTTGGCCCGGCGCGCCTTCCGCCGGAGATTGCCCAACGCATGAACCGCGAACTCAATGCCGCCATGCAGCGCGCCGACGTGCGGGAACGCATCAGCGCACTGGGTTTTGAACTTGGTGGCTCAACACCCACCGAGATGGCGGCGTTTGTGCAAGAGCAGCTGCAGGCCTGGTCGGCCGCGTTTCGCGAAGCCGGCATGGTGGCCGAATAAGGCGCAAGGCCTGAAAACTAACTGGCTGAGGCGCGCGTCAGCCGGTCGCGCACACCCTCCCATTCGGGCGCATCCGGCGGGGTTTCAATCCAGATCAGCTTCACACCCTGCGCGTCAAACTCGCGCAGCACCGCGAAAAGCTGCTGTGCGGTGGCGGCCGCGTCGTCGGGCATGCGCCGGCGCAGAATGCGCACAGACTTGCTGCGCAGGATAGCGCGTGACCAGGTGGCGATGTGCGGTTTGCCGTCGTTCTTGTTGTCCAGGTCGGCACCCAAAAGGTCCAGCGCTGCCTGCAGGGCTTTGGTTTCCATCAAGCGGACTTTGGCGCGCGGCGCATAGTGTGACTCCAGCGTGCCGGAGGCCCGCGGCGCCTGCACCACCTGGGCCAAGGGTTCGTCGGGCGACAAGACCCGCTGGCCACAGGCTGCGCTGAGTTGTGCCAGGGTGAGGCTGCCCGGCCGCAACAGCACGGGCGCGGTACGGCTGCAGTCAATGATGGTGGATTCGATGCCCACGTCGCACGCGCCGCCGTCAAGAATCAACAGGTCTTCGCCGAACTCGGCCTGCACGTGCTGGGCCGTGGTTGGGCTCACGCGGCCAAACTGGTTGGCGCTGGGTGCTGCAATGCCATACACGGCAGGAGCGCCGCCCGGCCTCGGTTCCAACAGGGACTGGAGCAGCGCCTGCGCCACCGGGTGTGAGGGGCAACGCAGGCCAATCGAGTTTTGCCCACCGGCCGCAGCCGCCGCCACGTCAGGGCGACGCGGCAAGATCAAAGTTACCGGGCCAGGCCAGAAGGTGTCGATCAGGCGCTGCGCGAATGCCGGCACATCGCTGGCGAAACGGGAAACCAGGGATGCATTGGCGACGTGAACAATCAGCGGGTGATCGCTCGGTCGGCCCTTGGCGTTGAATATTTTGGCCACGGCCGAGGGGTTGTCGGCGTCGGCGCCCAGGCCGTAAACCGTTTCGGTCGGCAAGCCAACCAGCCCGCCAGCGCGAACCGTCTGGCCGGCCAGGGCGATGGCGTCGGGCGCGTTGCCGGCAACGATCACCGGTCGGTCCAGTTGGCCAGCGGGGCGATGCCCAACACCCGCGCCGCCTTCAGGGCCGTGGCTTCAAGCTCCGGCACGGTTTTTCCGGTGACGGTCAGGTGGCCCATTTTGCGGCCAGGCCGCGCCTCGGTTTTTCCATACAGGTGCAGGTGGGTGCCCGGCAGTGCCAAAAGCTTGTCCCAGTGGACAGACCCTGTTGCCGGCCAGATGTCGCCCAGCAAATTCAGCATGATGGCCGGGCTGGGCTGGCGCGGTTGCGTCAGCGGCAAACCGGCCAGCGCCCGCACCTGCAGCTCAAACTGCGAGACATCGCAGGCATTTAGGCTGTAGTGCCCGCTGTTGTGCGGCCGAGGGGCGATTTCATTGACCAGCAGGCGCAGTTTGTCGCCTGCGCTGTCTTGCACCACAAAAAACTCGACGCACAACACACCCACGTACTGCAGCTCATTTGCTATTGATTTCGCAGCATCTTGCGCCTGTTTTGCGAGACCTGGAATCACATTTCCTTCAAAAACCTCGGTCACCGCCAAAATGCCGTCGCGGTGCGTGTTGCGTTGCACCGGCAAATTCACACAGCCGCCATCCTGCCCGCGCGCCACGATCACCGAACATTCGGCATCCAGAACGAGCATTTTTTCCAGCACACACGGCACATGTTTCATCGCCGCCCAGGCCGCCGTGAGCTGCGCCCGGTTGGCGACGCGCTTCTGGCCCTTGCCGTCGTAACCCATTCGGGTGGTTTTCAGGATGCCGGGCAGCAGATCGGCCGCAACCGCGTCAAGCTGCGCGGCCGATTCAATCACCGCAAAGGGCGCGCAAGGCACGCCGCAGCGCACAAAGTGGGCCTTCTCAGCCTCGCGGTCCTGCGCAATGGCCACCGCCGCGGCCGCTGGGGCCACAAAACGTGTTTGGGCCAATGCCGTCAAGGCCGCGGCCGGCACGTTTTCAAATTCGGTGGAGATGGCGTGGCTCTGGCGGGCGAGTTCGGCCAGGCCTTGCGGGTCCAGATAATCGGTCTGCACATGGACATGGCTGACCAGGCCCGCCGGGCTGGCCGGGTCTGGGTCCAGCACCGCCGTGCGGTAACCCAGCGCCTGCGCGGCGTGAACGAACATGCGCCCCAGCTGGCCGCCGCCCATCACGCCCAGCGTGGCGGGCATACCGTCGATCAGCGCGCCCGGCAGCAGAGGTCGGCTCACGGGCCGGCTCACAGGACTGGCGGCAGCGTCATGCCGCGAGCGGTTTCGGTTTGCGCCGCGCGGTAGTCGTCCAGTCGGGTACGCAAGGCGGCGTCGTGCAAGGCCAGCATCGCCACGGCGAACAGCGCGGCGTTGGCGGCCCCCGAGTCACCTATGGCAAAGGTGGCCACCGGCACGCCTTTGGGCATCTGCACGATGCTGTGCAGGGAGTCCACACCACTCAAGTGGCGGCTGGCCACCGGCACACCCAGCACCGGCACCGTGGTTTTGGCGGCCAACATGCCGGG
>JANMMR010000294.1:0-3421 GCA_031373455.1 Rhodoferax sp. | reverse complement strand
TGAGCAAATGTGCGTGCACGGCGCCCGCCTTCAAGTGGCGGTGAACGCCCAATTGAAAAGGCAAGAGCTGCTCATCGTTCCATTGGCGGGGTGCCTCCAGGTAAACCCACCCTGTGGTTGCCACCGCCTGCGTGGCGGCTTGCAGGGCCGGCTCATACAGGGCCGAATCGAAGGGCGGGTCCAGAAACACCAGTTCGAGGCCTGCGCCGGCGAATGTTTTCAAAACACCAACGCCATCGCCCCGCAGCACCTGGACGGCGCTGGCGCCGAGCTGCGCCTTGACTTGCTCGAGTTGCGCGATGAGGGTTTTGTCGGACTCCACCAGGCGCACGTCTTTCGCGCCGCGCGAAGCGGCCTCCAACCCGAGTGCGCCGGTGCCGGCAAAGGCGTCAACACAGCGCCAGCCGTGCAGGTCTTGCCCGAGCCAGTTGAACAGGGTCTCGCGCACGCGGTCAGGCGTGGGGCGCAGCCCGGGGCGGTCGGCCACCTTGAGTTTGCTGCGTTTCCACTGGCCGCCGATGATGCGGATCTCGTGGCCGCGAGCACTTGTGGCGCTCAAGGCGTGCCACCCACAACCACGGTCACCATCTTGTCGGGCTGGAGTTTTCGCGCAAAAGCGGCCTTGATGTCGGCCAAAGTGACCTTGTCGACTGCCTGCGTCCATGTGTCGAGGTAGTTCAAGGGCAAACCGTACCAGGCGACGTTCGCCACGTTATCGAGCAGTTTGGCATTGCTGTCGATGCGCAGGGCGAAGCCGCCAATCAAATTGCCCTTGGCCGCCGTGAGCTCGGCCTCGGTGGGGCCGTCGGCCACGAACCTTGCCAACACATCGCGCGAAACCTGCACGGCCTGGTCGGCCTGGTCGGGGCGCGTTTGCAGGCCGATGGTGAAGGCCCCTGCGTGAATCGCGGGCGAAAAATAACTGTAAACGCTGTAACTCAGGCCGCGCTTCTCGCGCACCTCCCCATAGAGGCGCGAGACAAAACCACCGCCGCCCAGAATGTAGTTGCCGACGGTGAGCGCGAAGAAATCCGGGTCGTCCCGTTTGAACCCCGGCTGGCCGATCAGCACGTGCGCCTGGGCCGAATCAAAGCTGATTTTTTCACCCTTGGCGGCCTTCAGCGGCTCCACCTCCGGCACCGCTGCCCACGGTGCGCAATCTGCCTTCAGGGCCGACATCGATGGCAGTGGTTTGACCTTGGCAAACAGTTGCCCGACCAGTTCGTCGGCCTGCGCGCGGGTCACGGCGCCAACGATGGTGACCACCGCGCGGCACGGCGCCACGGTGCTCGCGTGCAAGGATTTCATGTCGTCCAAAGTGATGTTGGCCAGTGAGCGCTCAGTCAATTCGTTGCCGTACGGGTGTGCACCGTAGACGGCATTGGCAAACGCCCGGCCGGCGAGCGTGGCGGGCCGGGTATTGGCCTCCTTGATGCTCGCCACCATTTTTTGCTGGTTGCGCTGCCAGATGTCTGCTGGAAACGCGGGCTCGCCGATCAGCCGGGCAGCCAGCGCCACGGCCTTGGGCAGCAGGTCCGGGTAGGTCAGGGAGCGCAATGAAAAACTCATGCGGTCGGTACTGGCGCCAGCGCCAAACGAGGCCCCCAAATCTGCCCAGGCTTCACCGAGAGCGTTTTCGTCCAAGGCCGGTTGCGCGCCGCTGGCACGGACACCCTGGCTCAGTAAACCGGCCGTCACACCAGCCAAACCTTCTTTGCCTTTGGGGTCGCGCCGGGCGCCAGCGTCAAATTCGACGCGCACGTCAACCATCGGGATGGCCGGGCTTTCGACCAAATAGATGCGCGTGCCGGAGGCTTGCGTCCATTGAACTATGGGGATACCGGCCACAGCGCTACAAGCCCCAAAAACCGCCAGCATCAGGGGCAACAGGACACGGGCCACACGGCTATGGGTAGTTTTCATGGCGCGGTTCAATGCCTTGCTCCAGCCGGCGCAGCGCGTGGCTTGCGGTTTTTATCGAGGGGCTGGGGGCGCAGTGTGGCAACCGTGAGCTGGTCGTCGCCAAAATACTTCTGCGCGACCGCCTGGACTTGCGCAGAAGTCACCGTGCGCAATTTCGCAATCAGCCTTTCGCCCGCATCCAAGGGCTGGCCCTGCACCCACAGGGCGCCCAGGCTGCGGCCCTGGTTGAACACGGAGTCGAGTTTGTACACCTCGCTGGCCACCCATTGGGTCTTGACGCGGTTGAGTTCGGCTTCGCTCACACCCTCGCGGGCGACCCGGGCCACCTGTTCGCGCAAAGCCTTCTCCACTTCTTCCGGTGTTTTACCCTGAGCGGGCACACCGTCGAGGTAAAACAACTGGGGGCCACGGCCCCACAGGCCGTTGTAGGCGCTGGAACTGTCGGCCACGCGCGCTTCGCCCTGCCCCAGCGCACGGTCCAGCCGCGCGCCGCTGTAGCCGTCAAGCACGGCGGCCAGGACCGTCAGCGCCAGGGCATCGTTGCCGCCGTCTCCCGGGTTTTCGACCGACTCCAGGCTGGGCACCTTGAAGGCCAGTGTCACGTTGGACTGCTCCGCCGGCGCCTTGAAGTCAATGCGCCGCAAGCCGACCTGTTGCGGCTCGATTTGCGGTTTGCGCGCGGGCACCGGTCGTGCCGCGATCGGGCCGTAGTATTTTTCCGCGAGGCGTTTTGCCTCTGCCACATCGACATCGCCCGCTATGACCACCGCAGCGTTGGCCGGCACGTACCACTTTTTGAAGAATTCGCGCGCGTCTGAGGGCGTCATGGCATCCAGGTCGTTCATCCAGCCCACAATCGGCCGCCGGTAGGGCGACGCCACAAAAATTGCCGCGTTCATCGCCTCGCCCATCAAGGCACGGGGGTTGTCCTCGGTGCGCGAGCGGCGCTCTTCCTTCACAACTTCAATTTCCTTCTTGAACTCCTCGTCGCTCCACTGGTTGTTGGCGAAGCGGTCGGCCTCGAGTCTCATGACGTCTTCGAGGCGATTGGCCGGAATTTGCTGGTAATACCCGGTGTAGTCACGCGCTGTGAAGGCGTTTTCTCGCCCGCCCACTGCCGCAACGCGGCGCGAAAACTCGCCAGGCGCCAGCGTGGGTGTGCCCTTGAACATCAGGTGCTCAAGCAGGTGGGCCACGCCCGAGGTGCCGTCAACCTCGTCCATCGCGCCGACCCGCACCCAGAGCATGTGCACGGCTGTGGGCGCCCGCCGGTCGGCTTTGACGATCACCGTCATCCCATTGGCGAGCGTGAATTGGTCGACCCCGGGAGCGGCCTTGGTCGCCGATGGCGCGGAGGTTTGCGCCAGTGCGCTGTGGGTCAGCAGCGCGGTCAACACCAACAGGACCGAATGAAAAAGTTTGGGAATGGTGCGTTTCATAGAATGCTGTGATTCTAAGAACCCGCCAATGTTCAGCTTTTTCAAAAAGAAACCCCCTC
>JANMMR010000264.1:0-8004 GCA_031373455.1 Rhodoferax sp. | reverse complement strand
CAGGTTTTTTGCGGCGCTTTCGGCCACGGCGCGCATCACCACATCGGTGGAGCCACCGGCCGGCCAGGGGCAGATGTATTTGATCGGGCGCGAAGGAAAGGCTTGGGCGCTGGCCAGGCCGGGCCAGGCCAGGGCAGTGGCACTGGCGGCGGTAGCGTGAAGAACTTGGCGGCGTTGCAAGGTCATGGGTTTCTCCTTTGAACTGGGAGCCATCATATTCGCTGTAGCATCAACCACCATGCTGAAAACCCCCACCCAATTCACCTCGCTGCTGGTGGCGCAAGACCATCCGGCACCGCTTAATTTCATCTTCCGCAACGACGAACTTCTGGTGCGAGAGCACGATTTGGCGCTGCCGGACAACGCCCTCCTGGCCGCGCACGGTTTGCCCCTCGCCCGCTTTCAGCCCGTGGGCCGGCTCGGCGGGCGGTATTGCCAAACGGCCTCGGTGCCCTCGAACGCCCTGCCCGCGCCGGGCTTTGCTTTTCGGAAAATGCGCGCGCTGTTTGGCGCGCTGGACGACGCCCTGCTCTCGGTGGCGGGCCGCGCCTTCCAGATCAGCGAATGGGCGCGCACCCACCAGTTCTGCGGCGTGTGTGCCGCGCCCACGCACCAGCTGCCCGGCGAACGTTGCATGAAGTGCACGGTTTGCGGCTATGGCGCCTACCCGCGCATCTCGCCGGCCATGATGGTGCTGGTCAAACGCGAGGATTCAATCTTGCTGGCGCGGCACCGCGCATCACCCACGGGCTTTTTCACGGCGCTGGCGGGCTTCTTGGAAGCCGGCGAGTCGGTTGAAGACGCGATCCACCGCGAGGTGTTTGAAGAGGTTGGCCTGAAGGTCGGCAACATCAATTATTTTGCCAGCCAGCCCTGGCCGTTTCCGCACTCGCTCATGATCGCCTACACCGCCGATTATGAAAGCGGCAACATCCGCATCGACGAGGCCGAGATCGCCGAGGCGCGCTGGTTCGCATCGGCCGACGCCATGCCGCCGATTCCGCACGGCATCTCGGTGGCCAGCGCCTTGATCCGCGCACACTTGCCGGCTGGCTGGCAAGGCGCAAACTCCTAGTAGACTTGATCCATTCAACCAAGAGGAGCCTTCCATGACTGTCAACGTCAGCATCGACCTGGGTTATGAACTTGAAGTCAAGGCGAAATTCGCCGACGTCTTTGACCTGCTCGCCAACGTGCCGGAATCGGCGGGCTTTTTCCCCAAGGTCGACAAGCTGGTTGATCTGGGCGACGGCGTGTACCGCTGGGAGATGGAAAAAATTGGCGTGGCCTCCATCAACCTGCAGACGATTTACGCCTCCAAATACGTCGCCAACAAAACCAAGGGCACTATTGTCTGGACACCCGTCAAAGGGGAAGGCAATGCCCAGGTTTCGGGCAGCTGGCTGATCAAGGACAACAAAAAATCCACCAAACTCAAGCTCGACGTCAAGGGTGACCTGGCGATCCCCCTGCCCGGTCTGATGAAAATGGTGGTGGCGCCGATTGTCGAAGGCGAGTTCGAGAAGATGACCGACAAATACATCGCCAACCTGACGAAGAAATTTGGCGGCGAGGTGTAGCCCCCACGCTCCACCGCTGCGCGGGTCGCTGCCCCCCGAGGGGGCGTATTTTTCTCGGGGCGGCCCAGCGAAAAATCTCAGCCCCCACGCTCCGGCGCAGTCAATGCACGGGCAGGCCCCGTTCAGATGCCAAAGGCTTGACCGCCGGTTTTAAGCGCAGCGCGCTTCTGGCCAGCAGGTGGTCAACCTCTGAAGCGGGCATGGGCTTGCCGAAATAGTAACCCTGCAGCGACTGGCAACCCATTTCTTTCAGCGCGACCGACTGCTCCAGGGTTTCAACCCCTTCGGCCGTCACGTTCAAACCCAGGCTGCTGGCCATGGCCACGATGGCTTTGACAATGGCGAGGTTTTCAACGTCATCGGGCAAACCGACCACAAAACTCTGGTCGATCTTGAGCCGTGACAGCGGCATGCGTTTGAGGTAGCTCAACGACGAGTGGCCAGTGCCAAAGTCGTCCAGGGCAATGCGCACACCGCTGTCCTGAAACGACTTCAGTGTGAGGGCATTGGCGGCGTTGTCCTGCATCACCGCGCTTTCCGTCAGCTCCAGTTCGAGCAGATGCGGCGGCAGCTTGAATTCCTCCAGCGCGTCCAGCACCATCTTGACCAATTGCGGGTCTTTGAATTGCAGCGGCGAAAGGTTGACGGCGACGCGCAGGTCATACCCTGCCCGCTGCCAGCGCGCCGCATTGCTGCAGGCCGTGCGCAACACCCACTTGCCCATCGGAACGATCAGGCCAGTGCGCTCGGCGGCGGCAATGAAGTCATCGGGCCCCACTGGCCCAAACCCCGGGCGGATCCAGCGGATCAAAGCCTCGACGCCAGTGATCTTGCCGGTTTCCACGTCAACCAGCGGCTGGTAATCAAGCGTGAATTCTTCACCTTCCAAAGCGGCGTGCAAATCGCGTTCCAGCGCCATGCGCTGCAAAACCTGCTCGGTCAGGGTGCGGTTGTAAAACTTGTAGTTGTCGCGCCCGGCGCTCTTGGCGTGGTACATGGCGGTGTCGGCATTCCTGAGCAGCGTGGCGGCGTCTTCGCCGTCTTCCCGGAAAATCGCCACACCAATCGAGGTGCTCAGGCGCGTTTCGCGGCCCTGCAGCATGAAGGGGCTGCGCATCATGCCCAGGATGCGGCCGGCGATCTGGTCCACATCTTCGGGGTGGGCAATGTCGACAATCAGGGCGGTGAACTCATCGCCGCCCAAACGCGCAATGGCCAGTTCAGGCGGTGTGCTCTGCATGCGCGAAACCAGATCGGTCGGCCGCACGCCTTCGCGCAGCCGGCCAGCGGCCCACTGCAAGGCCAAGTCGCCGGCGCTGTGGCCCATGGTGTCATTGATGTTCTTGAAGCCGTCCAGATCCATGAACAACACGGCAAAGCTGGTCCCCGCGAGCTGGGAGCGCTTGATTTCCCGGTCGATCCGGTCGATGAACGATTGCCGGTTGGGCAGGCCCGTGAGGCTGTCAAACGTGGCCATGCGCAGGATTTTTTGCTCATCGGCCTTGCGCTGGGTGATGTCGCGCGCCAGTCCGATGAACTGGGCGTTTTGGCCCGCCACGCGCTCTTTCAAGGCCACCGAGAGCTCAAACCAGAAGTTGCCGTCGTCGCTGCTCAATTGGAACTGCCGGCCCACCGATTGCTCCTGCTCGAGCGCCTCGTTCAGCGCGCCCTGGCAAATCGCGGCGACCTCGGCAGGCAGCAGCTCGGGCAGGGTCTTGCCGATGAAAGAGTCCACCTTGGCGGCAAACAGGGATGCGCGCGGCGAATGCCCCGACAAAAAGCGCCCGTCCAGGTCGATCTCGAACAGAAAATCAGGAATCGCCTGCAGGATGGCCGCGTTTCTGGCATTGGCCGACCGCAGCTGCAAAAGCGCCTGGTGACCGCGCATCAGGTAGCGGGCGCGATGGCCGATCAAGGCCCAATTGATCGGTTTGGAGATGAAATCGGTGGCGCCAGACTGGTAGGCCAACTCGACCGAGGCCACATCGTCCATGCCGGTCACCATCACGATCGGCAGCGAGGCGTCCGCCTCTTGCCGAATCGCCGCGCAAACCTCGAAGCCTGACATCTCGGGCATGCTGACGTCGAGCATCACCACGTCAAACGAATTGGCGCGAAACAGGCGCAAGGCTTCCGCACCACTGGCGGCCATGGTGGCTTCAAAGCCTGATTTACGCAAGGCGGCGCGCATCAAGAGCAAGGCGGTTGAGTCGTCGTCAACCACCAACACCTGCGGGGTCCGCTTGTTGGAATCTTCACTCATAACGAATGCATTGTCAGTCCCAGCCTTGCACCATCGGTCGATCAAGACCGCAGCCGGCGCCAACCGGGTGGTTGCCGTATCCTTTGTCAAAACCGAATTCACGAGCGACTCCAGGCGCTGCGGGCGATCAAAACCCGCCCTGCCTGTCGCGCCACCATCGGGATGCAGGGCAGCGCCATTCGGGTTGTCAGTTTACGTGCAAAAGAACTGGCGCCAAAGCTATTGGTGCCGTGCAAGGCAACCAAACGATGCAGGAGCGCGGCATTCGCCCTGTGGCGTGCAAAGTTTTCGCCATATCCGGCGGTCACATGCGAGCCCAGGGTGTAACCGAAAGCTTGCATGGGTGTTCCCGTTCAACCCAGGGTGATGTTGGCGTCTTTGGCGAGCCGGGCCCATTTGGGCAATTCATGGGCGACGGTACGCGCCAGGGTTTCCGGGGTTCCGCCCACACCTTCGCTGCCCTGCGCCAACAATTTTTCGCGGATCTGCAGGTCACCCACCACGCTGTTGAGCGCTGCGTTGAGCCGCTCGACAACGGCTTTCGGGGTCTTGGCCGGTACAAACATGGCGTACCAGGAGTCGACTTCAAAATCTGCAATGCCGGCCTCATGCATCGTGGGCACGTCGGGAAACGCGGCACTGCGTTTCAGGGTTGAAACACCGAGCGCCTTGAGTTTGCCGGATTTGACAAATTGGGCGGCAGCAGGAATCGACACCCACAAAAGGGGCACCTGACCGCCGATCACGTCTTGCACGGCCGGGCCACCGCCCCGGTAAGGCACGTGGGCCATCGATGCGCCCGTGCGCAATTTGAACAACTCGCCCGCCAGATGTCCCGGCGAGCCATTGCCCACGGTTGCAAACGACAACAGATTGGGTTTGGCCTTGGCCAACGCCACCAGTTCGGCAACATTGTTCACGGGCAGTTGCGGGTGAGCCACCAGAATTTGCGGCAGCGAGGCCACCATGCCGATGGGTTCGAAGTCTTTGGCCGTGTCGAACGGCAATTTCGGGAAGATTGCCGGGTTGATGGTGTGTGAACTCAGCGTGAACAACACCGTATGCCCATCCGCTGCGGCGCGTGCGGCCGCTTCGGTTCCCACAGAGCCGCCGGCCCCGCCCTTGTTGTCAATAATGACCGGCTGGCCCAACGCGGCCTGAAACCGTTCCTGCACGATGCGTGCAATGACGTCGGTGCCACCACCCGGCGGGTAGGGAACCAGGAAACGAACCGGTTTGTCCGGATAGGCGGCGGCCTGCGCACCGCTTGCCCAAGGAACGCCCACAGCCAGAAGCGCCTTGGCGGAACTTGACAGCATTTGGCGGCGGTCGAGACGCCGGGTTGCAAAAGTCATGGGTATTCTCCCTGTTGGTTATTGAGTTGTTAAGCGTTGGCCGTTTGGTTCAAAACGGCGCGACGCGGCGCGCAGGAGCCCTTGATCTGGGTGCGGTGCATCACGCGGCGCGCGTTCGCGTCAAAGGCGTCGCGCCGGTGCATGGTGGTGCGGTTGTCCCACATGACCAGGTCACCCAGCGCCCAACGGTGTTGGTAGACAGCGGCGTCGATGTAGGTCCAGATTTCATCGAGCAGGCGCTCGGACTCGGCCAGTTCAAGCCCGACGATGTAGGCATTGCGGCGGCGACCGAGGTACAGCGCATGCTCGCCCGACACCGGGTGCTGCGTGACGGCGGGGTGTGGCGTGCCAACCGAGGTGCGCGGGTCGTTGGTTGCCGTCAGTCCCTTGCGCACAAAGCCGCCGGAGTCGAAGGTGCCGTCGTGTTTGATGTCCAGCGTGCGCACGCGCTCGGCCAGGGCGGGAGGCATCTTGGCCAAAGCCGCCTTCATGCTGCAAAACCAGGTATCGCCGCCGACGGAAGGAATCTCCAGGGAATACAACATGGAAGCATCCGGTGGCTCGCTGGCATAACTCATGTCGGTGTGCCAGGCGGCTTCACCGTCGCCCAGGGCGCCTATCGGCTCGCCTTTGTCGTCCAGTACATTGGAGACGACGTAGACCTGTGGATAACCTTCTGGTGACTTGCGCCCGGCGCCCTGATTGGGGGGCGAATCGAGCAGGCCAAAGTTTCTGGAGAACGACAGCAGGTCGTCGTTGGACAAATACTGGTTGCGAAACAGCAGCACATCGTGCTTGTACCAAGCGGCCTTGATGGTGGCGATGTCCGCATCGCAAGGCCGCGCCAAGTTGATGCCTCTGACTTCGGCACCAATGGCCCCAAAAGCACGAATTTCGAGAGTAGATGTAGCGGTCATGGGCGTCTCCGGTTGGTCAAGCAAGAAATATCGAGTTTCGGTTTGACGCGGCCCGGATTCGAATGTCGTCACCCAGCTGCAGTCAGGTGATCCTTACATGCAACTCGCGTGCCACTGCACAATGCCGAAAATTGTCACAAAAGTACGCACAATCAACGAATCTTGACAAAACAACTGTTTAAAGTCGTCCGTTGATTGCAAAATGCAAGAAAATCCAAATCAGTTTGAACGCGAAGGTAGGCTTGACCCAGTCAGAAACGCGAGGTCGGCCACGTGCCAACCGGGCAACAACTGAGCTTCCAAATGGCTCCAAACACGCCTGATTCGCTCAAGACGCCGAACTGGCATGAAAGTCGCTTGACCGACCAGGGGGCACCGAGCGATTCCGGGCAAACTGTTGTGAAAACGCGCACGGTTTGGGCTTGCTTGGGTACTCCATAGCTCGCAAACACCGAATTTCAAGTTGGCCGTGTGAAAATAACTGTTTTCAGACACTTGATCACTTATTTATCGGTTGTTCGGGATTTTCGGCGACTGGCGTTTTGCCAAAATGTTTACACAAGGATGTGTTGATGGCGGATATGTTTTTGATCCTGTGCATCGTGTTGAGCGCGTATTTCATACGTGGCATCACGGGTTTTGGCTCGGGATTGATTTCTGTGCCCCTGCTCGCACTCTCCCAACCGCTGCAGTTCGCCATTCCGCTGGTCCTGGCCCTGGATTTCACGGCGTCGATTGCCTTGGGTGGCATCAACCGCAAGCTGGTCGATTGGGGCGAAATCAAATACCTGCTGCCCGCCGGCATGGTCGGCGCCGGTATTGGCGCCTTGGCCCTGTTGAAATTGCCCACCACGCCAATCTTGGTCACGCTCGGTGTGTTCACCATGTTTTTCGGGTTTCGGAACATTTTCGGACTTCAGTCCGACAAAAAGATTGCCAAGCTGTGGGCCTTGCCGGCTGGCTTGGCCGGTGGCGCCGCCGGCGGATTGTTCGGAGCGGGCTCTCCACCCTACATCATGTACCTGACGCGCCGCCTGCTGGACAAAGGCGTGATGCGGGCCACCTTTTCCTGCCTCATCGCGATTGACGGCGGTTTCCGCCTCGGTTTGTTCCTGTTTGCCGGTCTCTTGAGCGACCCGAGGTTGCAATTGACCTACCTGGTCGCCCTGATTCCCATGGCGATGGGTCTGTATACCGGCAACAAGGTACACCTGGACATGACCAGCGAAGGCATGTTGAAGGTGGTCGGCGCCTTGCTGGTTGGCAGCGGCGCCCTGCTGTTCATCAAAGCTGCGGTTTAACGCTTCTGCGGAATCCATCCCCTTTCTCCCTCAATCCCATCACCCCCTTTTCCATTTGACAGAGCCCCCAATGAACTTCAAACGCCTCGTCAACACCGCCTCTCGCGTTGCGGCTTTCGCAAGCATTGCCGTCGCCTGTGTGCTGCCCGCAACTGCAACGGCCCAGGCTCAGGAAAAAGCCTACGGATTCAATGTGCTGAACCAGCGCAGCATTGCCTTGACGGCGCAATACTGGAACCCGATTCTTTCCTACGTCAGCGCCAAGAGTGGTGTTCCGCTGGAACTGAAACTCGCCAAGACGGCCAAAGAAGGCAATGCCCTGGCTGAAAAGGGCGCTTACGATTTCCTCTACACCAACCATTTTTTCACGCCAGAGCGTGACAAGCTGGGCTACAAAGTCATCGCCCGCCCCGTCGGGCCGGGCATCCGGTCGCAAATTGTGGTGCCGGCTGACTCACCGGCGCAGTCGCTCAGCGATCTCAGCGGCAAGGATGTTGCGTTTGTCTCACCAGACGGCTTTACCGGCTATTGGCTCCCGCTGGACGCGTTGCTCGCAGCCAAGGTGAAGGTAAACGTGGTCTTCACCGG